>JAHXGM010000001.1 GCA_019923605.1 Candidatus Nealsonbacteria bacterium
CAAACTTTTTCCCCTGAAAATTTGAAATGTCTGAATTGGTCGGGATGGCGGGATTCGAACCCACGAAATGTTTCCGGCACCCCATGCCGGCGCCCTAAACCACTAGGCCACATCCCGTTTTTACTTAGAAAGAGTTTTAATACACTTGGTGCAAGCCTTGATTCTTTTTCCAATAAATTGTTTGAAAGAATTAGGAACTCCTTCGTTTATGAAAATTGATTGGATATTTGGATATTTTTTTTGTTTGGGAGTGGGGTTGTATTTAGACATCAATTTATTTCTTTGTCTTGATACTGTAGTTTTCTTCTGACAAACTTCACATTTCCTGGACATGGTTTTATTATTATTTTAGTGGTATGATAAATTTTCCTTTCGGTTATTATATACACTAATATTTATTTTTTTACAAGACTTTATAAATGTGTTAAGCTTATCAATATGGAAATTATATTTATTATTATTATATTAATATTCTCAATAGTAATTCATGAGGTTTCTCATGGAGCTATGGCGGATTCTTTAGGTGATCCTACAGCCAGATATCAGGGTAGGTTGACATTGAATCCTATGAAGCACTTAGATCCTATGGGGTCGTTTGTTGTGCCAGCCCTTTTATTGATTATGAGGTCGCCGATTCTTTTTGGATGGGCTAAACCCGTTCCGGTGAATCCTTATAATTTCAAGGATCAAAAATATGGACAATTAAAAGTTGCCCTTGCTGGTCCATTGTCAAATTTTTCCATAGCTTTCTTGTTTGGAATAGGTGCCAGGCTTATACCATTAGAACTTGCTGTAAAGCGGGGGATAGTGCAGAATTTTGCGGCTCCAGATGGTTTCTTACCTCAGATATTCTTTTTATTTATAATCATTGTTTTTATAAATACATTATTGGCTGTATTTAATTTAATACCTATACCACCATTAGATGGTTCACATGTCCTATTTTCTCTCTTCCCGAGAGCCGAATACAAATTCAGGGAAGTAATAGCGAAATCGGGATTTTTATTCATGTCTTTAGTGTTTATAATCATCTTTTTACTATTTCCTTATTTAAGAGAGGGAGTCTTCTTTTTAGCTCGAATATTTCTAGGCGTTTGAAGAAAGTATTGACTTTTTTCGCTCATCTTGTAATATGTCTTTTGTGAGCGCATAGCGCTTCATTATTTTTATATTAAAATCATGCCAACCATTAATCAATTAGTTAGGAAATCAAGAAAAAAGACCAAGAAGCGCAGCAACACGCCTGCTCTTTCTTTTGGTTTTGATAATCTCAAGAATAGATCATCTGAATATCCATCACCTTTTAAGAGGGGAGTTTGTCTTAAAGTTTTTACAACCACTCCAAAGAAACCTAACTCTGCTTTGAGAAAAGTAGCAAGAGTTCGTTTGAGTAATGGGATGGAAGTTACTTCATACATTCCAGGTATTGGACACAATCTCCAAGAACATTCAGTTATTGTAATAAGGGGGGGAAGAGTAAAGGATCTTGCCGGAGTACGATACCATGTTGTAAGAGGAGTTCTTGATGCAGGTGGTGTTGAAAAAAGAAAGAGAAGCAGAAGTAAATACGGAACAAAGAGACCTAAATAAATTTTTTAATAATCTTAATAATGGGAAAAATCACCAGAAAAGAAATAGAATCAGATTCTTTATATAACAGTGTATTGGTTTCGAAGTTTATAAATCAAGTTATGAAAGATGGCAAGAAAACCATAGCCCGAAAGGCAGTCTATGGTGCTTTTGAAATAATGAAATCAAAAAAGAAAGATCCACTTGAAACTTTTGAATTAGCAATTGAGAATGTTGCTCCTTCCATGGAAGTTAGATCTAAAAGAGTAGGGGGTGCAACTTATCAAGTCCCAGTTCCTGTGAGTAAAGAAAGAAAAGTTAGTCTAGCAATCAGATGGATCTTAAACGCAGTAAAAGCTAAGAAGAGAAATACACTTGCCGAGAAGATTGCAGAAGAATTATTAAACGCAGCCAACAGCACAGGTTCTGCTATCAAGAAGACCGAAGACGTACACAGAATGGCCGAGTCTAATAAGGCCTTTGCTCATTTTGCACAACCAAGAAGAACAAGTTAATTTTATTTTTATGCCAAGAGATTATCCAATTGAAAAATACAGGAACATAGGAATCATTGCTCACATTGATGCGGGAAAAACTACTTTTTCTGAAAGAGTTCTTTTCTATACTGGAATTTCACACAAGATTGGAGAGGTTCACGACGGAGGAGCAATTATGGACTGGATGGAACAAGAAAAAGAGAGAGGGATTACTATAACATCAGCTGCCACAACCTGTTTTTGGGTACCAACCGATAAGGTAAAAGATAAGGCCCATGAGTATCGTATTAATGTAATTGATACTCCTGGACATATTGATTTCACCGCCGAAGTTCAAAGATCTTTAAGAGTTTTGGATGGAGCGGTTGTTCTTTTTGATGGAGTCGCTGGAGTAGAGCCACAATCTGAAACTGTTTGGCGTCAAGCTGATAAATTCATGATTCCACGAATTTGTTTTGTTAATAAGCTTGATAGAGCAGGAGCATCTTTTGAAAGAGTACTAACATCTATACTAGCAAAGCTAACTCCTAATGCAGTAGCTATGCAACTGCCTGTTGGATCAGAAAGTGATTTCAGGGGAGTTATTGATTTGGTTGAAATGAAGTATGTTTATTTCGAAGGTGATTTTGGACAAGTTATTAAGACTGAAGAAATTCCTGCCGATATGATAGAAGAAGCTCAAAAATGGAGAGCTAAACTTTTAGAGAAAGTTGCAACTGAAGACGAAGGACTTTTTGAAAAATATTTAGAAGGAGGAGAGGTATCAGTTGAGGAATTAAAAAGGGTAATAAGGAAAGCAGTATTGGGTTATAAGATCGTACCGGTCTTTTGTGGAACTGCTTTGAAGAACAAAGGTGTTCAGCTTGTTCTTAATGCAGTTTGTTATTACTTACCAAGTCCATTAGACTTACCTCCAGTTGAAGGAAAAGATCCTAAAACTGAAGCACTTATAACAAGAAATCCTAGCGACTTGGATCCTTTTGCTGTTTTGGCTTTTAAGGTTGCTAATGATCCATACGTTGGAACTTTAACTTATTTCCGAGTTTATTCCGGATCTCTAACTACTGGATCATATGTTTTAAATACTACCACCGGTGAAAAAGAAAGAATTAGCCGAATGGTTAGAATGCATTCCTCTGAAAGAGAAGAAGTGAAGGAAGTTTTTACAGGAGATATTGCCGCTACTGTTGGACTTAAGAATACAACAACTGGTCATACTCTTTGTACTGAAAACAGTCCTATCATATTAGAAGAAATTTCTTTTCCTGATCCGGTTATCTCTATTAGAATTGAACCTAAAACAAAGTCTGACCAAGAAAAGATGGGCTTTGCTCTGAAGAAGCTTTCCGATGAGGATCCAACCTTTAAGATTAAATCTGACCAAGAAACCGGAGAAACTGTTATTGCTGGAATGGGAGAATTACACCTTGAAATATTAGTTGATAGAATGAAAAGAGAGTTTAAGGTAGAGGCTCAGGTTGGCCGACCACAAGTTGCTTACAGAGAAACAATTAAGGCTTCTGCAAGCGCAGAGAGTAAGTATGTTAAACAAAGTGGAGGTCGTGGACAATATGGACACGTTTGCCTTAGAGTTGAGCCGAAAGAAGATTTAGATGGAATTGAGTTTGTTGATGAAATCAAGGGAGGCGCAATTCCAAAAGAATTTATTCCAGCAGTTCAGAAAGGAGTTAGAGAATCAGCTGATAAGGGAGTAGTAGCTGGTT
Organism: Candidatus Nealsonbacteria bacterium; assembly: GCA_019923605.1. NCBI lineage: Bacteria > Candidatus Nealsoniibacteriota > Candidatus Nealsoniibacteriota bacterium. The sequence goes on from JAHXGM010000001.1 coordinate 3,791, forward strand.
ACCCAATTTCAAATCTTAAAGTAACTTTATACGATGGATCCTTTCACGATGTTGATTCATCTGAAATAGCCTTTAAGATTGCCGGAGCCATGGCTTTTCAAGATGCTTGTAAGCAAGCAAAGGCTGTTATTTTAGAACCGGTTATGAAAGTAGAAGTAATTATTCCGGCCGATTTCCTTGGAGATATCATTGGTGACCTTTCCTCAAGAAGGGGCAAGATTGAAGAAACCGAGGATAACTTGGGAATAAAGATAGTCAAGGCAAAAGTTCCTTTATCCGAGATGTTTGGCTATGTTACATCACTAAGATCATTGACCGAAGGAAGAGGTAATTCAACCATGGAATTTGATCATTACAGTGAAGTTCCTTTCAATGTTGCGCAAGAAATAATTGAAGGGAAAAAGAAATAATTGACTTTTTGTAAAAAATAAATAGAATAGAGAAGAGTATTGGTTCTATAATTAAAAAATAATTGGGCAGAAGAAAAAGATATTATTCTTGCTTCAACCCTTATAAATATAAATATGGCAGAAAAAGCAAAATTTGAAAGAACAAAGCCACACGTTAACGTTGGTACTATTGGTCACGTTGACCATGGTAAGACTACATTGACCGCAGCTATTCTAAAGACCCTAAGTCTTTATGGCTTCGCGTCAGCAGAAAAAAGTGTTGATCAAATCGACGCAGCTCCGGAAGAAAAAGCAAGAGGACTCACAATTTCTATTTCTCATCTTGAGTACGAATCTGAAAACAGACATTACGCGCACATTGATTGTCCTGGTCACGCTGACTATATTAAGAATATGATTACTGGTGCAGCTCAAATGGACGGAGGAATTTTAGTTGTATCTGCAGTTGATGGTCCGATGCCTCAAACAAGAGAACATATTCTTCTTGCTCGTCAAGTAGGTCTTCCATCACTTGTTGTTTTCATTAACAAAGTAGATATGGTAGATGACCTAGAAATGGTTGATTTAGTAGAAGATGAAATTAGAGAACTTTTAAAGAAATATGATTACCCAGGAGATGAGATTCCAGTTATCAGAGGATCAGCATTAAAAGCTTTTGAAGCTACTTCAAAAGATGATGAAGCTACAAAGCCTATTATGGAATTAGTAAAAGCTCTTGATGAATATTTACCTGAACCGGTAAGAGATATTGAGAAGCCTGCACTTATGGCGATTGAAGATGTTTTCTCAATTGCTGGCAGAGGGACTGTTGCAACCGGAAGAATTGAGAGAGGTATCATTAATTCTAATGAAGAGATTGAGATTGTTGGCATTAGACCTACTACCAAGACCACTGTTGTTAGCGTTGAGATGTTTAACAAAATTCTTGACCAAGGAAGAGCTGGAGACAATGTCGGTCTTTTATTAAGAGGTCTTAAAAAAGAAGATCTTGAAAGAGGTCAAGTTATCTCAAAACCAGGATCAATTACACCACATACTGAATTTGAAGCAGAAATTTATGTTTTAACCAAAGAAGAAGGAGGAAGACATACACCATTTTTTGCGGGATATAAGCCACAATTTTATTTCCGAACCACCGACGTTACTGCAGAAGTAAATCTTCCAGATGGAAGAGAAATGGTAATGCCTGGAGATACTGTTAATGTATCAGTTAAATTAATTGCACCAATCGCTTTAGAGGAAAAACAAAGATTTGCCGTAAGAGAGGGTGGAAAAACTGTTGGAGCAGGAGTAGTAACTAAAATAATCAAATAGTCAGATGGCCGCAAAAGCGAAAGCATCAACAAAAGAGAATACTAAGACAAGAATCCACATTCGCCTTAAAGCCTATGACCATAAAGTAATTGATAATAGTGCTAGGCAAATTGTAGAAACTGTTTTGCGTTACGGAAGTGAAGTAGTTGGACCGGTTCCATTGCCAACCGATACTAGAAAGTATACCGTCAATCGATCTTCTTTTGTTCATAAAGATGCAAGAGAGCAGTTTGAAATCAGAACCCACAAGAGGTTAATAGATATTGTTAACCCTAATCCCAAAGTGATTGACGCGTTAATGAATTTAACCTTGCCCGCAGGAGTTGATATTGAGATTAAAATGTAATCTTAATATCTTTCGCTCGGATAGTCACAAGAAACCAGGCATTGCGGATTGCTGGGTCATACCCAGCTTTTAGTTATCAATCTTTTACCATATATGAAATTCATTTTAGGAAAAAAATTAGGAATGACACAGGTATTTACCGAGGATGGCAAATTAACCCCGGTGACTTTAGTTGAGGCTGGACCTTGTAAGGTTCTCCAACTGAAAAATGATGCTAAAGATGGCTACGAAGCGATTCAGATTGGGTTTGAAGAAATAACTAAAAAGAATCAGATCAAAAAATCAGCCAAAGATAAACATTATAAGCACATTAGAGAGTTTCCGGCTGGAGAAGGAAAAGAGTATTCCAAAGGAGAAGTTATAGATGTGACTTCGTTTGAAGAGGGAGATGAGATTAGGGTCGTAGGTATTTCCAAGGGTAAAGGATTTCAGGGAGGAGTAAAGCGTCATGGATTTGCAGGAGCAGGATCTTCTCATGGAATAAAACACAGTAAAAGAAAGATTGGATCAATTGGAAGTGCCTTCCCTCAAAGAGTTATTAAAGGTAGAAAAATGCCTGGACGAATGGGAAGTGATAGAATTAATGTAAAAGGTTTAAAGATTATAAAGATTGATTCTGAAAGAAATATTATAGCAATAAAAGGTGCTTTACCAGGAAGGCCAGGAACCCTCTTGGAAATTAGTGTTCAATAAATCTATGAAAGTAAGCGTTTATAATCAAAAAGGAGAAGAGTTAAAGAAAATTGATGTTTCCGATGACGTTTTTAATGTAGAACCAAACTTTGATTTACTTCATCAAGTTGTAGTTTCACAAATGTCTAATAGAAGACAGGGGACTGCTCACACTAAAGACAGAGGAGATGTCAGCGGAGGAGGTAAAAAACCCTGGAGACAAAAAGGAACTGGCCGCGCAAGACACGGATCAACCAGATCTCCTATTTGGAAGGGTGGTGGAGTTACCTTTGGACCAAGAAGTGATAAAAATTACAAGAGAGTGATTCCAAAGTTAATGAAAAGAAAAGCTCTTTTTATGGTATTGTCTGCAAAATTGAAAGATAACGAAATGAAAGTATTGGATAAGATTGAGCTAAATAATCATAAGACAAAGGGCGCAATAGAAGTCTTAAATAATTTTCCAGAAATAATCAAGAAAAACACTTTGTTAATACTTCCAGACACCAACAAGAGCGTACTTCTAGGATTCAGAAATATTCCTAAGATAGAATTGATGCAAGCTAAAGATCTTAATGCATTAGACCTTTTATCTTTTAAAAATATTATTATTCCGGAGGCAAGTATTAAGGTAATAGAGGATACATTTTAATTATGGCTATAAGTAAAATTTTTAAAAAAACTGAAGAGAAGAAAGAGAAACCTTTAAAGACTGAAAAAAAGGCCACTGCTGTTAAGAGTGAATCAATTGCATGGAGGGTCTTAGAGGGGCCGTATGTAAGTGAGAAGTCTACTGACCTTATGACTAAAGATAAGTATCTTTTCAAAGTTTCTTCTGTTTCAAACAAGGACGAAGTAAAGAGAGCTATAGAAGATCTTTACAAAGTAGATGTTATAGCAGTTAATGTTATAAATGTTCCAGGAAAAGCAAAGAGGCTAGGAAAACATAAGGGTAGAAAGAAGGGATTCAAGAAAGCAATAATTGAAATTAAGAAAGGTCAACAGATTGATATTATCCCCAATTAATCATCCTTGACTCAAGCCTCCGTTTATGTTTAAATAAATGGGTTGATATTCATAGAAAATGTCCAAACAAACACTTACAAAAGAAAGACCAGTAAAGAAATTAGTCGTTAATCTGAAAAGAAGGGCGGGTAGGGGAAGCTCAGGAAGAATCACTATTCGACACAAAGGGGGTGGAGTGAAGAGGCTTTACCGATTGGTTGATTTTAAGATGAGAAAGATTGATGTTCCAGCTAAGGTTTTAAGGTTTGAATATGATCCTTACCGAACAGCTTATATCGCATTGATTGAATACCAAGATGGCGAAAAGAGCTACATTTTAGCTCCACAAGGAATGAAGGAAGGTGATGAAATTATTGTTTCTGAAAAAGCCGAATTGAAAGTAGGGAATAGAATGAAACTTAAAAATGTACCGGTTGGAAGTTCAGTTTTCAATATTGAATTAGAACCAGGAAAGGGAGGCCAGCTCATAAAATCAGCAGGAAGTTCATCCAAGGTTTTAGCTCATGATGGAAAATATATACAGATTGAAATGCCCTCTAAAGAGGTAAGAAAGATTCACAAAGAATGTTATGGTACAATTGGAGCAGTTTCAAATCCAGAACATAAATATAAAAGAATAAAGAATGCCGGTGCCAGTAGAAGAAAAGGAAAGAGACCTACAGTAAGAGGTTCGGCCATGAATCCAGTAGATCATCCCCATGGAGGAGGAGAAGGAAGAGCACCTATTGGATTAAAGTATGCTAAGACTCCCTGGGGTAAGCATGCTAGAGGAGTAAAGACAAGAAAGAGAAAAACAACAAACCATTTAATAATTAAGAGAAGGAAAAAGAAGAAACGATAAACATATGGCAAGAAGTCTTAAAAAAGGACCCTACATTGACCTTAAGTTAATGGAAAAGGTAAAAAAATTAAAACTAGGTGATGACACTATTGTAAAGACTTGGGCAAGAAGCTCAACCATTACTCCGGAAATGATAGGTTTTACCTTTGGTGTTCATAATGGAAAACAACACATACCTGTATTGATTACTGAGGACATGGTAGGTCACAAACTTGGAGAATTTTCTCCAACAACCAAATTTGTAAGACACGGAGGAAAGATGCAGAGAGATATAGAGAAGAAGAAATAATATAATTAATGAATAATGGAGGTTAAAGCAAAATTAAGACATCTAAGAATAGCCCCTAGAAAGGTTAGATTGGTTGTAGATATGATAAGAGGAGAAAAGGTTTCAGAAGCTAAGCTGATTTTACGTTTTACCGTCAACAGATCATCTCGACCAGTTCTTAAGCTTTTAAATTCTGCTATTGCCAATGCCAAGAATGACTTTAGTTTAGATGAAAGCAACCTATATATTTCAGAAATAAGAGTAGATGAAGGGCCAAAATTAAAAAGATGGATGCCAAGAGCTAGGGGAGTGGCTACTGAAATTCAGAAAAAGACCTCACATGTGATATTAACGTTAGATGAGATTAATAAGACAAAAAAGGTAGCTAAGAAAAAGAAAGCAGTCGCAAAGCCGGAAGTTTTAAAAGTTGATCAAATTAAGGAAAGTGCTCCAGAAAAGAAAAAGACAAGAAAAGATAGTTCACAAAAGATAACTGCTGAAAGAGGAGTATCTTCTAAAAAAATGTTTAGAAGAAAATCTATATAATAATTATGGCGCATAAAGTTCATCCAAAATCATATAGAATAAAAGAAACAAACGACTGGGATTCCAGGGGTTTTTATCAAAAGAAATCAACTAATTTTCTTAAAGAGGATTATGAAATTAGAGGTTTTTTAGGTAAAAGATTGGAAAGAATGGGAGTTGAAAAGATTGAAATTGAAAGATTTCCAAGAAAAGTTAATATTATTATATTGAGTTCTAGGCCAGGATTGATCATTGGAAGAGGAGGAGAAGAGATCATCAAGCTTAAAAAAGACATGTTTAGGATGATGAACAAGAAATTTGACAAAAAAGTAGCTGAAGAAGAGGTTAATATTGAAATAAAAGAGGTAAGAAATCCTTGGCTTTCAGCCAAGCTTTCTGCTGACTGGGCCGGTCAACAACTTGTAAGAAGAGTGCCTTATAAAAGAGTTTTAAGACAAATTGTAGAAAAAATAAATACCAATAAAGAAGTTTTAGGAGTTAGGGTTGAATTTGCTGGAAGGCTTGATGGAGTAGAAATTGCAAGAAGAGAATGGTCTCAGAAAGGCAGACTTCCACGTCAAACTATAAGAGCAGATATTGATTATGCTTCAGAAATGGCCAGATGTTCCTATGGAGCCATTGGTATTAAGGTTTGGATATATAAAGGAGAAAAATTTAACTAGAGATCTATGTCGTTAATGATGCCCAAAAAAGTAAAACACCGAAAGAGCTTTAAAGCTAAGAGTAAAGGTGTTTCAAGAAAAGGAAATGAACTGAACTTCGGGTCATACGGTTTAAAGAGTATGGGCACCAAATGGATTACTTCCAGACAACTTGAAGCTTCCAGAAGAGCAATTGTAAGATACCTAAGAAAAGGAGGAAAGCTTTGGATAAGAGTATTCCCAGATAGACCGGTTACCGCAAAAGGAAATGAGGTTCCGATGGGAGGAGGGAAAGGATCTGTTGACCATTATATTTTTCCTATTACCCCGGGACGCATTCTTTTTGAATTAGATGGTATAAAAGAAGAAGATATGAAAGAGGCTTTTAGAAAGGCATCTGATAAACTTCCGATCAAAACCAAAATCGTAAGCAGATAACATTATGAAGATCTTAGAGTTAACAAACAAAACAAGGCTAGAGTTAGAGGCATTGATCGTTAAGAAGCGAGAAGATATTAGAAAATTAAAGTTTAGACTTGATTCAAAAAAAGTTACTAATGTTAAATTGATGAAGGAGACTAGGAAAGATGTTGCGAGAATCCTAACCATTTTAAAAGATAAAGAATAAGACAAAAGTATGCCTAAAAGAAAATTACAAGGTATTGTTATTTCAGATAAGATGGATAAAACCGTTGTGGTTCAGGTTGAGCAATTAAAGAATCATCCGAAGTATAAAAAAAGATATAAAGTTACTCTTAGATATAAAGCTCACGATTCGAACAACGAATACAAAGAGGGAGATAAAGTTTTCATTGAAGAGTGCAGGCCGTTGAGCAAAGATAAAGTATGGAGAGTAATTGAGAAAATTAATTAATAGTATGATTCAACCAGAAACAAAATTAAAAGTCGCTGATAATTCAGGAGCAAAGACAATCCAGTGCTTTAAGGTATTAGGAGGAAGTAAAAGAAGATATGCCCAAATTGGAGATATCATAGTCGCTGCTGTAAAAGATGCAGAGCCGAGAAAAGGAGTTAAGAAGCATGATATTGTTCGAGCAGTTATTGTAAGACAAAAGAAAGCCTTTGCAAGAAAAGATGGCTCATATGTTAAATTTGATGAAAACGTAGCTATAATCTTAGATGGAAAGACCGTGAACCCCAAAGGGGGAAGACTCTTTGGTCCGATCCCAAGAGAATTAAGAGAGAAAGGTTTTGATAAATTAGCAGGCATGGCCAAGGAGCTTGTATAAAACGAAAATATTTGTTAGCATCCCAAATGTATGAAAATCAAAAAAGGAGATACAATTTTATTAATCACTGGAAAAGACAGGGGGAAGAAAGGAAAGGTCCTTCAAGTTATTCCAACCAAAGACAAGGTTGTAGTTGATAATATCAACTTAAAAAAGAAACATGTTCGACCTAAGAAATCCGGAGAGAAAGGGCAAGTTGTTGAATTTTCCGCACCAGTAGATATTTCCAATGTTAAGTTAGTTTGTCCCAAGTGTTCTAAGCCTTCAAGAGTAGGCTACATTATAGTAGACGGCAAAAAAGATAGAGTTTGTAAAAAATGTGAAAAGAAGATATAGACTTATGATAAATTTGAAAGAAAAATACAAAAAAGAAGTTATACCTGAGATGCTAAAGAAGTTTAATCATGGCAATGTCATGGCTGTCCCAGGAATTGAAAAAGTTGCTATCAATATCAGTTTTGGACGAGAGACAGTTAGCAAGAGTGGAGATGAATTAAAGAAGTTTATGGCTGTCATAGGAAACGACTTATCTTTAATAACTGGACAGAAGCCTTCGATGAGAAGGGCAAAAAAATCAATTTCTGGATTTAAGCTTAGAGAAGGAATTATTGTTGGTTCAAAGGTTACACTAAGAGGCAAAAGAATGTATGATTTCTTAGATAAGTTAGTTCACGTTGCTCTTCCAAGAGCTAGAGATTTTAAAGGTTTAGGCTTAAATAATTTCGATAAGAGCGGAAATTTGACTATCGGAATTAAAGAGCATATAATTTTCCCTGAAGTTTCCGCAGACAAGATCAAGAGTATTCTTGGTTTACAGATTACCATAGTAACTGGTGCTAAAAATAAAGAAGAAGGAATAGAATTATTAAGATTATTGGGATTCCCACTTAAAAAACAATAAAAAAATGGCCAAGAAGTCGCAAATAGCAAAATCAGAAAAAGAACCTAAATTTTCTACACGCATAGTTAGAAGATGTTTTCGATGCGGGCGTGCAAGAGGATATATGAGAGATTTCGATCTATGTAGAATTTGCTTTAGAGAAATGGCTAATGAAGGATTGATTCCCGGAGTTAAAAAATCTAGCTGGTAAATTAAAATTATGACAACAGATCCAATTGCAGACATGATAAATGGAATAAAAAACGGTCAGGCTGTTTTTAAGACAACAGCCAAGGTTCCTTTTTCTAATTTAAAATATGAAATCGCCAAGGTTTTAGAAAATAATGGATGGGTTGAGAAGGTTGAAAAGAAAGGAAAAAAAACAACCAAGACCATTGAGATTACTTTAAAGTACGAAGATAATAAGCCGGTCATTTCCAATATTAAAAAAATATCAAAACCTGGACAAAGGATATATATCCCAGCTAGCAAGATAAGGAAAGTTAGAGATGGTTTTGGAATGTCAATTATTTCAACCCCCAAGGGAATCATGAACAACTATCAAGCCAGAAAAGCTAATCTTGGTGGAGAAATACTAATTGAAGTATATTAAAATTATGTCTAGAATAGGAAAGAAGCCAATAATAATACCGAAGGGAGTAGAAATCACTCTAGAGGGTCATACCGTCAAAGCAAAGGGTCCTAAGGGAGAACTTCAAACAAAGATTAGGCCAGAGATCGGAGTAGAAATTAAAGATGATCAAGTGATTGTAACTCCAGTCAAAGAAACTAAGAAATCAAATGCTTTTTGGGGACTATCAAGATCTCTTATTGCCAATATGACAACAGGAGTGAGTGAAGGATATCAAACAAAACTTTTGATAGAAGGTGTTGGTTACAAAGTCGCTCTTGAAGGGCAAGACCTTGTTTTTCAACTAGGATTTTCTCACCCAGTTAAAATTTCACCAAGAGAAGGTATAACTTTTTCTATTGAGAAAAATTCATTTATAGTTTCAGGAATTAATAAGCAATTAGTAACACAGGTAGCGGCCAATATTAGAAAGATTAAGCCGCCAGATCCATATAAAGGAAAGGGAATAAGATACGAAGGAGAAATTATTAAAAAGAAAGTAGGTAAGAAGGCAACAGGAGCCAGAGGATAATATGTTAAATGCAAGATTACAAAGACAAAAAAGAGTAAGAGCTAAGTTGATCGGAACGAGTGAAAAACCAAGACTCTCTGTTTTTAGATCGTCTAAACAAATTTACGCTCAACTGGTAGATGATGCCAATGGGAAGACTATTGCTTCTGCAAGGAGCTATGAAGTCAAGGAAGAAAAATCTGATAAGCACTCCAAAGATCTTAAAGCCAAGACTCTCTTAGCCTACAACACTGGAAAATTACTTGCAAAGAAAGCTCAAGAAAAAGGAGTAACAAAGGTCATCTTTGATAGAGGGAGTTATCTTTACCACGGAAGAGTGGAAGCCTTAGCCAAGGGAGCCAGAAAGGGCGGATTAAACTTTTAATTAATTTATTATGACGGTTCAAAAAGAAATTCCCAAAAATGAAGAGTTCGAATCCAAGCTACTGAATCTTTCTAGGGTAGAGAGGATGACCGGCGGAGGAAGACGATTGCGTTTTCAGGCTGTCGTTGTGGTTGGAGATAAAAATGGAAAAGTAGGAGTAGCTTCTGCAAAGTCAACTGATGTGAGTCAAGCTATTGAAAAAGCAACAAAGATGGCCAAGAAAAGAATGATCACAGTGTTAATGGTTGATGATACTATTCCTCACCAAACTGAAGCTAAATTTGGAGCTGCTCAAATAATTCTAAGACCTCAGATTAAGGGTCGCGGACTAGTAGCTGGAGGTACTATTAGAACAATCTGTCTTTTAGCAGGTATTAAGAATATTTCCGCTAAAGCAATTAGTAGAACAGATAATAAGCTAAATAATGCCAAGGCAACCATTAAGGCTTTAGAAAAATTAAAAGTTAAAGAATCAAAGAAGGTCGTCTTAGCGGATTCATCCGAGAAGACGGAAACTGAAAATCATGCAACTTCATCAAATTAAACCAACAACTAAACGAAAGAAGGATAAACGAGTCGGACGAGGCGGAAAGAAAGGAACCTTTTCCGGCAAGGGTGTTAAGGGGCAAAAATCTAGAGCTGGACGAAAGCTCGTTCCTTCAATTAGGGGAATAATAAAGAAGTACCATAAGCTTAAAGGATACAGAGTTAATGCCATTGATAAGGGAATAGCCGTCGTTAATTTGAATTTGATAAATAACAAATATGCTGCAAATGAAATCGTCTCCCCCGAAACTTTATTAGAAAAAGGATTAATAAGAAAGGAAGCTGGAAAGCTCCCAGTAGTGAAGATATTATCTGATGGAGAAATAAGTAAGCCTTTAGTATTTAAGGGATGTCAGTATTCAAAAACAACAGAAGAAAAAATTAAAAAATCCGAAGGAAAGATATAAAATAAAATATGTTTGAAAAGATCATCCAAATTTTTAAAATAGAAGACTTAAGAAAGAAAATCCTTTTTGTCTTATCTATGTTTGTTGTCTTTAGGTTGATGTCCAACATTCCTATGCCAGGCATTGATCAATCAAGGTTGGCCAGTTTTTTTCAAGATTTTGAGATTTTCAGATTCGCCAGTGCGCTTACCGGAGGAGCTTTAGATAAATTTTCTATTGTCATGCTTGGGCTTGGTCCGTATATTACAGCTACCATTATTATGCAGCTTCTGACTATGATTATTCCTCAACTGGAGAGACTTCAAAAAGAAGAAGGAGATGTAGGACGACAGAAAATTAATCAATATGGAAGAATACTTACAGTACCGTTTGCCTTTTTTCAAGGGTTTGCAATGCTTACTCTTTTCCAAAGGGAAGGAGTTATACTTCCTCTTAGTAGTATAGGGATGATAACATCACTATTAATCATAACTGCTGGAACCGTTCTTCTAATGTGGATTGGGGAATTAATAACCAAAAGGGGAATTGGAAATGGGGTCTCTCTTTTGATTTTTGCCGCTATAATAGCCGAATTTCCGGGGAATGTTAGGAATATGATTTTGAGTATTACTGATCAGCCAGGAGCCCTTCAATCATATTTTCTTTTGTTCGCCATGATTATTCTGATTATAATCGGAGTTGTTTACTTTAATGAGGCAAGAAGAAATATTCCTGTTTCTTATGCTAAACAAGTAAGGGGAATGAAAATGTATGGTGGTGCATCAACATACCTTCCTTTGAATCTTAACCCTGCAGGAGTAATACCTATCATTTTTGCTTTTTCAATTGCTTTCCTTCCCTCTATATTGGTTGGTGTTATTTCCGGAGTTAGTTCTGGATTTTTAGCTCAAACTGCTCAAATGATTGGTTCATATTTGGAAAGCCTTTGGGTATTAGGTTCTATTATATTTATATTAGTATTTCTTTTTACTTATTTTTACACTGCAGTTACTTTTGATCCAAAGAATGTAGCCGAGAATCTTCAGAAAATGGGTGGATTTATTCCAGGGATTAGACCTGGGGCACCAACTGCAAAATATCTAAATCATATTCTAAATAGAGTTCTTTTCCTTGGAGGATTCTTTTTGGCAGTAATTGCTGTTATGCCTTGGATTGTTCAAGGATTAATTCAAGTAATAACTGGAACAGGGATAGAAGATTTTGGCTTCTTAATTGGAGGCGCATCCGTATTAATTATTGTTAGTGTAGTTTTAGAGACTATGAAGCAAGTCAAAGCACAGCTTCAGATGAGAGAGTACGAAACATTTTAACAACAATAAATAACTATGAAAAAAAACCGGGTTGTTATCCTTTTAGGTCCTCCTGGATCAGGAAAGGGAACACAGGCAAAACTATTAAAAGAAAGATTTAACTTGGAAGCTATCGGAAGTGGAAACATTCTAAGAGCTAGAATGAAACAAGATGATTACACCGGCAAGAAGATCGGTGAGGTCATAAATAAGGGAAAAAGAATCCCTACACCAGTTATCTTCATGCTATGGATGAAGGAATTGGAGGCAATAAAACAAAGAACTGGATCCCAGGGCTTTATTTTTGACGGAAGTCCCCGAACTGTTTTTGAAGCAAAAATGTTAGAAGATGCCTTGGAGTGGTATGGGTGGCACAAAGAAAAGAAAGTCATCTTTATTAATCTGTCTAAAAGAGAAGTTTTGAAACGTCTCAAAACAAGAAGAATATGTAGTGTTTGCGGAGAAATTGCTATTGCTAACGGATCTAAATTAAAAGATTGCCTAAAATGTAAGGGTAAAATGATTGTAAGGCCGGATGATAATATAGAGGGAGTGATGACAAGATGGGAGTGGTTTAATAAAGAGGTACGACCAACAGTTAATTATTACAAGAAAAAAGAAGGCATTACTATTATTGACGGTAGTCAGTCAGTAGAAGATGTCTCAAGAGATATTCTGAAAGCAATGAAATAATCATGCAAGATAATATAATTGTTTGTATTGTAGGAATGCCGGGGGCCGGTAAAAGTATTCTTTCCGATGAATTAGTAGGAAGGGGCTTTTCTTATTTAAGATTTGGCCAAGCGATATTGGATCGAGTAAAACAAGAAGGGCTTGAAATTAATGAAAATAATGAGAGAATGATAAGAGAGCGGATACGCAAAGAACATGGAATGGCTGCGCTTGCTATTCTTAATACTCCCAAGATAGATGAATTGATTATCAATTCTAACCTAGTTGTTGACGGCCTTTACAGCTGGTCGGAATATAAGGTGCTAAAGGATAGATATCAAGATAAAATGTATGTAGTAGCCGTTTATGCCCCTCCAGCAGTAAGGTATTCAAGGCTTAAGGACCGTACAGTTAAGGGTGATAAAGAAGCGAGGTTTAGAAGTTATACCGAAGAGGAGGCAAGAAAACGAGATTATGCTGAAATAGAAAATATAGAGAAAGGCGGGCCTATTGCTATGGCAGATTTCACTATTATCAACATTAGGAGTATTGATGATTTTAAAAGAGAACTAAACTCAATATTTTTAGAAATAAAAAAATGATCTCAATAAAGAATCCAAAAGAGATTCAAATAATGAGGGAGGGGGGTAAGATTTTGGCAGAAATCATAGAGCAGCTTAAATCTCAAGTTAGACCAGGAATTACTACTCAAGCATTAGACAAGCTTGCAGAGAATCTGATTTTAAAACATGGAAAACCTTCTTTTAAAAATTACAAGGGATTTCCTAATACTTTATGCACCTCAATAAATAGTCAAATAGTTCATGGAATGCCATCTAAAAAAGAATTAACGGATGGAGATATTTTATCATTAGACCTTGGAATAGAATATAAAGGATTCCATACTGATATGGCTTTAACTATTCCGGTGGGGGAGGTTGATCCTGAAGTCTTGAGATTAATAAGAACAACTAAAAAAGCCCTCAAAAGAGGTATAAAGAAAGTTCATCCAGGTAATACTTTCGGAGACTTGGGTAATACTATTCAAAGATGTATTGAATCTCAGGGATTTGTAGTTATTAAAAATTTATGTGGCCATGGAATTGGAAGGGAACTTCATGAAGAACCAAATGTATTGAATTATGGAAAAAGAAAGACCGGTTCCCAAATTAAAGAGGGGATGGTTTTTTGTATTGAGCCAATGGCATCAATAAGTTCATCAGAGATGAAAGGGGGTGCTGACGGTTATGCCTTAGAAACAAAAGATGGATCTTTTTCTGCTCATTTCGAACATACTGTTGCGGTTACTGAAAGAGGTTGCATTGTTCTGACAGAACTTTAATGTTATAATTTTTATTATAAAATAAAAATATGCGTTTTTTAGATAAATAATTTTGATTCTAAAGTTGGTCTTAAAGGATACCTTCAAGTATTTAAATAAGATGGTATTATCTAAAAGGTTTTTATAAAATGAAAAATAAAAAAAACGAAAAATTCCCCTCAGAGCTTAGACTGGATAAAACTTCAAAGGATTGGGTTGTTATCGCTACTGGTCGAGCCAAGAGACCGGAGATGTTTAAGAAGGAGCGTCGGAAAGGAAAAAAAGTACCGAAAGGAGAATGTCCTTTTTGTAATCTTTCAGAGCAGGAGTCACCAGTTCTTGCTTATTCAAAGGGCAAGAAAATGGATAAAAATAACCCAAAAGGCTGGACCACTATATCAATACCAAACAAATATCCTGCTTTTGTTCCGTCAAAAACTTTAAATAGGAAAGAAGAAAATGGTTTTTTTGAAACCATGAATGCCGTTGGTTTCCATGAAGTTATTGTTACATCAGACCATGAAAAATCATTAGCCCTTTTACCAAAAGAGCATGTTAAAGAGGTAATTGATGTTTATGTAGATAGATACAGGAATTTAATTAAGAAGAAATTAATCAATTACGTTGCTATATTTCATAATCATGGAGCTGAAGCCGGAGCATCAATATATCATCCACACTCTCAATTAATCGCTCTTCCTCTTATTGACCCTGATCTTAAAGATGCTCTTGCTAGAGCTAGGAAGTATAAAAAAACTAAAGATTGTATTTATTGTAGATTAAATGAGTGGGAGCTAAAAAAGGGAGAGAGGATTGTTTACCAAAACGAAGACTTTATTGCAGTTTGTCCTTTTGCTTCAAAAGCTGCCTTTCAGGTAATCATTTCTCCTAAAAAACATTTGGCTTTTTTTGAAAAGATTACTGAGTGCGAAAAAACCAATCTTGCAGATGTATTTAAGGTTGTTTTGGCGAAGCTTCATAAAGGACTAGGAGATCCGGCCTATAATTTTTATCTTCATTCGGCTCCATCAGATGGCAGCGATCACTCTTACTATCATTGGCATTGGACTATTTTGCCTAAAACTTCAATCTGGGCCGGATTTGAATTGGGCGTTGGTATAGAGATATCAACTATTGAACCAGAAAAAGCAACGGAATATCTAAGAAGCCAAGAAATTTGATTTTAATATGAGGAAAATAATCATTGCCAATTGGAAGATGAATCCTTCAACATTGGATCAATCGTTAAAATTGGCCAAATCTATAGGATTTGATTCAAGGGTGGTTATTTGTCCACCTTTTCCTTATTTAAATCAGCTTAAAAATCTTGGTGTCTCAATTGGAGCACAAGACTCTTTCTGGGAAAGAGAAGGAGCTTTTACGGGAGAAGTTTCTCCAGTTATGCTGAAAAAAATTGGATGCAAATATATTATTATTGGTCATTCTGAGAGGAGATGGGTATTGAGCGAAACTAATGATATAATTAACAAGAAGATAAAAGCCTGTTTAGCGGAGGGCCTCAAAGTTATTTTTTGCATAGGAGAGAAAGAGGAGGAGAGGAAGAGGGGTAAAGAGTTTGATGTTTTAAAGAGTCAAATAAAAGAAGGACTGAAAGGAATTTTGATAGATGATTACTCAAAGATTGTTATTGCTTACGAACCAGTTTGGGCAATTGGAACTGGAAATGCTTGTAGTCCAGACGAAGCGGAAGAGATGAGAGTTTTCATTAAGAAGATGTTTGGGGATTTAGCTGTTTTATACGGTGGGAGCGTAAATGCATTAAATGCCGGTGACTATATTGATAAAGCTTCTTTTGACGGTCTTTTGATAGGGGGAGCATCTCTAAAGACAGTAGAATTTAAAAGTATTCTGAAGAAAATTAAGCTTTAATCAGATTGATTTTAAATTTGACTGGTTAATTTATAATTAGTACTATTAAGGGCAATGAAATCACTTGATATAAGAAATAAATTCATTGAATTTTATAAAGAAAGAGGTCATAAGCTAATACCTTCTGCTTCTTTGATACCGGAAAACGACCCGACCTTACTTTTTGTTAATTCGGGCATGTTTCCCTTGGTTCCTTATCTTTTAGGAGAAGATCATCCTAAAGGAAAAAGGCTTGTTAATTTTCAAAGATCATTTAGAACGGATGACATTGAAGAAGTGGGGGATAACCGTCATACTACTTTCTTTGAAATGCTTGGAAACTGGTCATTGGGTGATTATTTTAAAGAAGAACAACTTAATTGGTGGTTTGAGTTTTTAGTTGAAACTATTGGTTTAGATCCTAAAAAGATATATCAAACCGTCTATCTCGGTGATGGCAATATCCCTAAGGATGATGAATCTATTTCAATACTAAAAAATATATATAATAAGTACGGTATCAAAGCAGAAGAAGGTCCGGAGACTTTGAGTAAAGGTGATTTGGGTCCCGGGGTGGAAATTGATTTTGATGAGCACAGAATATTTGCATACAGAGATAAAAATTGGTGGCAAAGGGGCGATGCTCTAGGCGAACTTGGTGGCCCAGATTCAGAAACTTTCTATGATACAGGTAAAGATCATAATTTAAAATTTGGAGAACATTGTCATATAAACTGCGACTGCGGCAGATTTTTAGAAGTAGGAAATTCAGTTTTTATGCAATATCAAAAAACTGAAGATGGGTGGGCTGAATTGAAGAATAAAAATGTTGATTTTGGTGGGGGATTAGAAAGACTTGTTATGGTAACTAGTGGTGTTGATAATATTTTTGAAACCGATGTTTTTCTTCCAATTATTTCTGCGATTGAAGATCTTTCAGGAAAAAAATATCGTGATAATTTTAAAGAATTTGAAATTATAGCTGATCACATTAAAGCAGCCACCTTTATTATGGGAGATGAAAGGGGGGTCGCTCCTTCTAATAAGCAACAAGGATACTTTGTTAGACGTTTAATAAGAAGGGCGATAAGGTATGGAAAACAAATAGGAATAAATTCTGATGGTTGGTTGAAAAATCTTTCAGTTAAAGTTATAGAAATAAACAAGGATATATATCCTGAATTAGAAAATAATTCATCGTTTATTCTGGAAGAAATTGAAAAGGAAGAAAATAGATTTCAGAGTAGTTTAGTTAAGGGGTTGAGAGAATTTGAAAAGATTGGCGGTGAAAAAGTTATTTCTGGAGAAAACGCTTTTAACCTTTATCAAACATACGGATTCCCCATAGAGATGATATTTGAACTAGCTAATGAGAGAGGGCAGGAGCTTGATATTTCTAGTTTCCAGGATCAGCTTAAAAGACATAAGGAGCTTTCTCAAGTTACTTCGGCAGGAATGTTTAAGGGAGGTCTTGCAGATTCGGGAGAGAAGACAACGAAATTCCACACTGCCACTCATTTACTTTTGAAGTCTTTAAGGGAAGTTTTGGGAGAAGAAGTAGCTCAAAAGGGTAGTAATATAACTTCAGAGCGATTACGTTTTGATTTCTCTTATTCTAGAAAATTAACTGAACAAGAAATAAAGGAAGTGGAAGATATGGTTAATAACAAGATAGAGGATGATTTTGAGGTGACAAAGGAAGAAATGAATTTAGAGGAAGCTTTAAGCTCTGGGGCGCTTGCTTTCTTTGGGGAAAAGTATCCAGATAGAGTAAAAGTTTATACAATTAAAGACGAAGCTGGTAATATTTTCAGTAAGGAAATTTGTCAGGGTCCTCATATTTCAAGAACTTCAGAAATTGGACAATTTAAGATAATTAAAGAAGAATCGTCTTCGTCGGGAATAAGAAGAATAAAAGCAATAATTAAATAAAAGGCATGGCAAAAAAAATATACGATATTTTCCCACCACACATTAAGATTGACGATAGGCTTAATATTAAACAAAAAAAAGAAAAGCCTAGTCGGAATCTTAATATCAGAAAAATCGGAATTATTTTCGGATCATCCTTGTTGTTATTGTTCCTTGGATACACATTCTTCTTGCGAGTTGATATTATAATTTCTCCAAAAACAGAAGAAGTCAGTTTTAGCGGGAGAATAGAGATAAAAACAGATGCATTGCAGGTTGATTATCTTTCCAGAATAATTCCTGGCAAATTAATTGAAGTTGAGAAGGAAAAATCTAAGACTTTTTCTTCTACGGGATATGATACTGAAGAGAAAAGTGCAGAGGGGGTGTTACGAGTCTACAATAACCACTCTTCTTTGCCTCAAATATTAGTGGCTGAAACTAGATTTGTTTCTTCTGATGGTAAGTTGTTTAGGTCTTTGGAAAGAATTTCTGTTCCCGGAAGAACTCAATTGGGGGCTGGCCATATAGATGTCCGAGTTCGAGCTGCAGAGCCTGGTGAAGATTATAATATAGATCGCACGGTTAAATTTTCTATACCCGGATTGCAAGGAACCCCAATGTTCACTTCTGTTTATGCGGAAAACCTTAATCCAATTACTGGAGGATTTATTGGTAGGCTCCCTAAGATAACTCAAGAAGATGTAGATGGAGCTCGCTCAATTTTAATTTCAGATATTTTAGCTGAAGTAAAAAATAATATAGCTAACAACTCTCAAAATCTTGTATTAATAGATACTCTTATTGCTGAAGATATGTTGCAAGAAACAATAAGTCCTGGCGTAGGAGAAAACTATGAATCGTTTAATTATAGTATTAAAATTAAAGCAAAAGCACTTGCCTATGATGCGTCTGATTTAGAAGATTTAATAAATGAGTTTTTACTGGAACAAGTTCCTGATCGCGACCTTACAGGGGAGCTTCTTTTTTCAGAGAAAAAGATATGGAATAATCCGGAATTATCTTATGATGTCATATCTATAAGTGAAGCGGGGGCGATTATTTTTGTTGAAACTTCCGGAATTGCTTACCCTGAAATTGAGAAAATGGCTTTCAAAAGAGAGGTGAGTGGAAAGAGTTTAGAGGAGATAAGAATGATACTTTCTGATAATCCAAGAATATTAACATTCAGCGTAAACGTCCGTCCTTCGTGGATCAAAAATGCTCCAAGTATTGATAAAATAAACCTAAGGATCCAAATCAATAATTAGTTTCTTGACTAAACTAAAAGTTTCTGGTATCTTTAGTAATCATTAAATGAATACAAAAAAAGAAGCTCTACAAAAGACTGGAATAGTGGTGGAATCGTTGCCAAATGCTCATTTCAAGATAAAATTAGATGATGAAGAAAGGGAAGTTATTGGTCATCTTGCTGGAAAAATGAGAATGCATCGGATAAGGGTATTGCCAGGCGATAAAGTAACATTAGAGATGAGTGCTCCAACTGATACTAGAGGGAGGATTGTGTATAGAAAGAAGTAATTATATCTTATTTAATATATAAAATGAAAGTCCGTTCTTCAGTTAAGCAAATTTGTAAAGACTGTAAAGTTGTCCGACGAAAAGGCCGGGTTTACGTGATTTGTATTATTAAAAAACATAAGCAAAGACAAGGATAAATATGCCAAGAATCGCAGGTGTTAACATTCCCGAAAACAAAAGAATACTTATATCTCTAACCTATATCTATGGGCTTGGTTCGGTTGTAACTAAGAATATATTAGATGAGATCAAGATTGATGGTAATAGAAAAGCATCAGATCTTACTCAAGATGAGATTAAGAAGTTGAAAGATTTGATTGAAAAGAAATATAGAGTGGAGGGGGACCTAAGAAGAGACATAATGATGAATATTAAAAGGTTAAGAGAGGTTGGATCTTATAGAGGATCTCGACACATTAAAAAATTACCTGCAAGAGGTCAACGAACTAAGACCAATAGCCGAACTATTAGAGGAAATGTAAGAAGAACCGTGGGCTCCGGAAAAAAAGGTGCTCCAGCTCCTAAATAAATTGTAATATGGGCAAAAAACGAATTGCAGAAAAAACTAAAGAAGAATTACAGGCTGAGCGCGAGCAGTTAGACAAGGTAATGAAAACGGACGCCAAGGGTAAATCAAAGGGTATAAGAGAGGGAAGAGTTTATATTTCCTGTTCTTATAACAATACTTTACTTACTCTTGCCGATGGTCAAGGCAATGTTCTTGGCTGGGCGAGTTCTGGTAATATCGGATTTAAAGGTAGCAAAAAAGCAACACCTTTCGCAGCCTCTAAAGTAGCTGATGTTATTTCTCAGAAAGCTCAAAAGATTGGAATCGAAAAAATATCAATATTTATTAAAGGAATAGGTGGCGGAAGGGATTCTTCTATCAGGTCATTAGCTGCACGAGGATTTGATATCATTTCAATAAAAGATGTCACTCCGATCCCTCACAATGGATGTAGACCGCCTAAAGCAAGAAGAGTATAGTAAAAAATATGACAACAGAACAATGTAAAATTTGCAGAAGACAGGGAATTAAACTTTTTTTAAAAGGAGAGCGTTGCTACGGACAAAAATGCGGTATTGTTAAAAGAAATTATCCACCTGGAATAAGATCTAAGAGAAGAGGAAAAAAGATCTCCGAATACGGAAGGGCTTTGATGGAGAAGCAAAAAATGAGACATTGGTATAATTTAAGTGAGTCTCAATTCTCTAAATATGTAAAAAATATTCTTGATAAGAAAGAAAGATCTGAGGGAGCAGGGGACTTGCTAGTCAAAAGAATAGAGAGTCGTTTAGATAATATTATTTTCAGACTAGGATTTACCTTATCACATCGTGATGCAAGACAAATGGTTAATCATGGACATTTTATGGTTAACGGACGAAAGGTAGACATCCCTTCTTATGAAGTTAAGAAAGGAGATGAAATAGAGGTTAAAGCCGGATCAAAGAAAAAGAAGGAGTTTGAAGATATTAAAGCATCTCTTAAGAATTTTACTCCTCCAGTATGGCTTTCTCTTGATAAAGAAGGAATGAAGGTAAAAGTCCTTAGTCTTCCTACTGAAGAAGAAGCTAATGTTCCAGTTGAGACAACTGTTGTATTTGAATTTTATTCTAAATAAGAATTAATTAATTTAATCATAATTTATCTATGATATCCTTACCTTCCAAACCAAAGGTTACGCAAAAAAAAGAAAATACAGCTGTTTTTGAAATTGAAGGATTGTATCCTGGTTTTGGGGTTACAATAGGAAGTAGCTTAAGGAGGGTTCTTTTCTCATCTCTTGAAGGAGCAGCTGTAACTCAGATAAAGATAGAGGGAGTTCAACATGAATTTTCTACTCTCCCTGGAGTCTTAGAAGACGTTATAACCATCATTTTAAACATTAAACAGCTTAGATTTAAAGTTCATGGAGACGAGCCTCAAAAGGCATTTTTGAAGGTTACAGGAGATAAAGAGGTCAAGGGTTCTGATATAGAATTGCCCACACAAGTTGAATTGGCTAGTAAAGACATTCATATTGCCACATTAACTGACAAGAAAGCTAGTTTAAACATTAAATTCCAGATTGAGAAAGGATTGGGATATGTTACCGCAGAACAAGACAAAAGAGAGAAGCTTGAAGTAGGTGAAATATCAATAGATGCAATTTTCACTCCTATTAAAGGTGTTAATTTCAGAGTTGAAAATATGAGAATGGGAAAAAGAACTGACTTTAACAGACTTTTCCTTGAAATTGAAACAGACGGAACTATTACTCCAGAAAAAGCATTTCATGAAGCTTCAGAAATATTAGTTAAGCACTTTTCTTCGTTTCTAGAAACAGAAAAAGAAGAAGTCCTTGAAAAAGAAGAAGTCCTTAAGAAAGAAGAGAAAATAAAGGAGGATGACCCTACGAAAATGAAGATAGAAGATTTGGGAATTAACCCAAGGGTTTTAAATGTTTTAATAAAGAATAATATCAAGACCGTTGGAGGCCTTTTGCGAAAGAACGAAGAGTCGCTTGTATCTCTTGAAGGAATGGGGTCAAAAGGAGTAGAGGACATTAAAAAGATCCTTAAAAAACTCGGTCTTGAATTAAAGTAATATGCGCAAATTAAAAAAAGGAAGAATACTTTCAAGAAAAAGAGATCAACGAAGAGCTCTTTTAAAGTCATTGGGCAGAGCTCTTGTTTTGAATGAACAGATTAAAACGACTGAGGTAAAAGCCAAAGAAGTAGCTGTATTTGTAGAGAAGCAAATTACCAAAGCTAAGAAGGGAGACCTTCATTCAAGAAGACTTTTGATTAGATTTTTCTCTGAAGACGTAGCTAAGAAAATGATTGAAGACCTTGCTCTAAGATACAAGGATAGGCAAGGAGGATATACAAGGATAATTAAGATTGGACCCAGAGCCAGTGATAGCGCCAAGATGGCTTTTATAGAATTGGTAAAATAAAATTATGGAACGCAATACTCACACAATAGATGCAAAAGATCAAACTTTAGGCAGACTTGCAACCAAGGTATCTTTATTACTAAGGGGAAAACAAAAACCTGATTTTGCCCCACATAAAGATGGGGGCGATTTCGTTGTAATTGAAAATGCAGACAAGATAAAGGTTACGGGCAAGAAATATGAGCAAAAGAAATATTATCGCCACAGTGGTTATTTGGGTGGACTAAAGGAACAGCCTTATTCAAAAGTTTTTATTAAAAATCCGGGAGAGGTATTAAAGAAAGCTGTTTGGGGCATGCTTCCAAAGAATAAATTACGAGCCCAAATAATTAAAAGGTTAAAAGTAAAATAAACTATGGCTAAAGAAGAGACAATTAAAAAAGAAAAGAAAAAAAAGGCTGAAAAGAAACCTGTGGTCAAGAAAAAACCTGCGGTTAAAAAAAAGGTTGTAGCTGATCCTGTAGCCGAAGAACCAGAAATTGAAGTTATTGTTGATGATAAAAAAGATCGATACTTTGAAGCTGTTGGAAGAAGAAAAACTGCTATTGCCAGAGTAAGACTTTATACCAAAGGAAAAAAGGATATTACAATTAATGACAAGCCATACGATAAGTATTTCCCAACTAACGAGCTTCAAGAAGATTCAATGTCTGCCCTGAAGAAAATGAAGTGTTTTGATAAGTTCACCGTTGTTGTAAAAGTTAAAGGAGGCGGATTAAGTGCTCAATCAGAAGCGGTAAGACACGGAACTTCCAGAGCCCTAGTCCTTTTTAACGAAGAATTTAGAAAGAGATTAAGAAGAGTGGGATATCTAACAAGGGATCCAAGAGCAAGAGAGAGGAAGAAATTCGGACTTAAGAGAGCAAGAAGAGCTCCTCAATGGAAGAAGAGATAATATTAAAGAGAATTAAAAACCCGGTATAACCGGGTTTTTTGTTATGGTATCAATCTTTTAGAAACAAGAAGGTCAGAACCCCTTAATAGATAAACTTTTTTGTCATTAAAGTTGAAGTATATTTTAGAGTTTTCTATTACATCCAAGTTAACTAGGTTTATATGATCCCTGTCATCAATTTCAATAATCCTTATTTCTGAATCTATATTAAATATTAGATAGTGAGATGTATACCAGTAGATATCATTTATTTCACCCGAAAATCTTGTTAGGAAAACATTATCTCCACGATTTCTTTGAGGTTGATCAATCACTTCTGTTAAAAAGAGCACTCGGATCTCATGGTTATTGTAATTTAATATTTTCCCCCCATCAGGAGATAGTATTGGGTCAAAAGGGGACTCAAAAACTTCTACGAATTCTTGATTATCAAGAAGATAGAAAGTTTCATTTTCTCTTATCATTACTTCAGGACCTAAGAAGTATATTTTATAGTTATTGTTTTCATCAACAACTAGTGGGATTCTGTTTATTTGCCTATAATCTTCTTCTATGCCAATGTTAATGAATCCATCGGGAGACATCCAGACAATACTATCGCCCCATAGATTATAAGTAATTACTTCTTCTAGTATAAGTTCAATTTCTAGTGTAACAAGATCATAAAAGAAAATATTATTTTCATTTAAAAATATTATCTTTCGATCATTTTGAGGGTGCATGATTAGATTTTTTGCTGCTTGGGGAACATTAATTAGGGATGGTTCGATGGATTGAGTGATATCAATTAAGTAATATCCCTTGTCTGTATGTAATATTAATTTATTCCAGCGTTGAGAGAAGTTGAAGTCAATAATTTCAATATCTTCATTAGCAGAGAATATGGTTCTTTCCTGGCCTGTTCTTATATCATAGATATTGAGATTGTTTCCAATCTTCAATATCAGTGAGTTCTTCTCTGGTAAGGGAAAGAAATTATTAACATCACTTTTGAGAGTAATAAATTCTGGATTTTCTGGAACTAAGGTTATATTTTTTATATCAGTTACAAAGCCTTCCCTTATTTCAAGTGATTTTCTCCATGAATGATAACCATTTTTTTTAACCTCAATATTATAGCGATTGGGTAGTAAATTTTTAATAAATGCTGTTCCAAAGAAAAAATCAGTTGTTTTTTGAATTATTTTATTATTAGCTGGAGAAATGTTAATTTCTGAACTTTTAGGAGATATTCTGAAATAAAAACCTCCTGTTTGCACGATTTTTCTTTCTTGGAAATCAAAGCGATATCCTTGAGAATAGAAAATAGCAATTGGTCCGATAATTAGAAAAGTTAATAGGAGAGCAAGAAAGAGAATGAATCGTTGTTTTTTAGTCATATGGTGTATTTTATATCATTTTTTCGTGCTTGCCAACTTATTAGTTATAAGCTAGTATTAATTTAAAATAATAACAATTTATGTCTGACAAATTTATAATAGAAGGTGGAAATCAGTTGCATGGACAAATAGATGTAAAGGGGTCAAAGAACGCAGCAACACCAATCATTGCAGCCACACTTTTAACTAAAGAACCATGCATTTTGAGCAACATCCCTTTAATAGAGGATGTCTTAAATATGATCAATCTTGTCCAAAGTTTGGGAGCAAAAGTAACTTGGCTAGATGAAAGGAAAGTTAAAATAGAAGCAAAAGATATAGATCCTAGTAAGATAGATAGGAAGCTAGTTTCTAGGATGAGATCTTCCATTTTAGTCTTGGGGCCATTATTGGCTAGATGTGGATATATTGAATTAAATCATCCAGGCGGATGTGTCATTGGAACTAGGTCAGTGAAGACTCATTTAGATGCTTTTGAAGATCTGGGAGCAAAAGTAGAGGTTATTCAAGTTGGATCTTCTTTTGACCATCCTTATACTGAACCCACCAAATATTCTGAAAAAACAAATCTCTATTCTCTAAAGATTGATAATGATGACGTTGATGGTGGTGACATAGTATTAGACGAATTTTCTGTTACCGGTACTGAAAATATACTTATGGCTTGTGCACTATTTCCAAAGAAGCATGTTATTAAAATCGCTGCTTCTGAACCCCATGTTCAAGAACTGGTCATGTTTTTAAAGAAGATGGGAGTAAATATTGAAGGTGGTGGGACTAGTACTATTGAAATTTCAGGAAAGAAGAAGTTATCTGGAGTAGATCACTTTATATCTTATGATTCAGTTGAGGCTGGAACCTATATCCTTATGGCATCTGCGGTCGGTGGAGAAGTAGAAGTAGGCAATGTCCCGGTTGAATACATGGATCTCTTTTTTAAGAAATTGAGAGATTTTGGCGCTAATATTGAGATATTAAAAAACGAATCAGTTTTGGTAAAAACTCCTAAGAATTTAAGAATAGACAAGATACAAGCTCTTCCTTATCCGGGAATACCAACTGACCTTCAATCAGTTTTTGGAGTTCTTTCTACTCAAGCTCAAGGCCTAACATTGATTCACGACCCCTTATATGATGGTCGGTTAAAATATTTAGAAGAATTAAATAAAATGGGAGCAGAGATAATTATCTGCGATCCTCATAGGGCAGTTATTAATGGACCCACTGAATTATATGGAACAGAACTTGGGCCATTAGATTTAAGAAGTGGCGCTGCCTTAATAATCGCTGGTCTTTTAGCTAAGGGAAGTACGGTAATAAGAAATGCTTCCCAAGTAGATAGGGGTTATGAGAAAATTGAGGAAAGACTTCAGAAAATAGGAGCTAACGTTAAAAGAATTAGTCCTGCCCTGGTCGAAGTTAGTGATAAAAAATAATCATAGGGCTTTCTTATCTTTTTAAGAAAGTCATTGAAAAAAAGTGTGGACAAAAAAAATAGGAATTGATTTAGGAACTTGTAACTCATTAGTTTTTATTCCCGGAAAGGGAGTAGTAATGGAAGAGCCATCAGTGGTGGCAGTTTCTGTTACGGAAAACAGAGTTTTAGCTGTGGGCAAAGAAGCCAAAGAAATGATAGGCAGAACTCCCGATGCTATTAAAGTCTATCGACCACTAAGAGATGGAGTAATAGCTGAATACAGGATTACTGAAGTTATGATACGTTATTTCATACAAAAAAATACTAGATATTTTAAATTTTTAAAACCAGAATTGGTTGTTGGTGTTCCAGCTGGGATAACTTCTACTGAAAAAAGAGCCGTCATTGAAGCAGGAATCTTAGCTGGGGCTAAGGCTGTTTATTTAGCCAAAGAACCAATTTTGGCAGCAATCGGAGCAGGGATACCAATTAATTCATGTTCTGGTCATATGATAATTGATATTGGTGGTGGTACTTCTGAAGTAGCAGTTATATCTCTGGGAGGAGTTGTAACATTTGAATCATTAAGAACTGCGGGCGATAAGATTGACAATGCGATTATTGATTATGTTAAGCGAAAATATAAGCTAGCAATTGGATTACAAACAGCGGAAGATATAAAAATAAAAATTGGGACTGCTATTCCAGAGAAGAATGAAATGACTATGGATATTAGAGGGAGGGATTTGGTTTTGGGATTGCCAAGAAATATTACCATTAGTTCCAATGAAGTTGCTGAAGCGATCTTTGGACCTTTAAGTGAAATAGTAACTACGGTGAGACAAGTTTTAAGAGAAACTCCTCCGGAGCTTTCTGCTGATGTAATGGATAAAGGTATGATTATTTCAGGTGGCGGTGCGCTTTTAAGGAATATAGATGTTTTAATTTCTCAAAGCACCGGAGTCCCTTGCTTTATTGCCGAAAATCCATTAGTTTGTGTGGCCAAAGGAACCGGTTCAATTTTAGATAATCTTGATCTTTATAAAAGAAGTATAATGAGTAAGAAATAAGCTTATGATTATCGGACACAAAAAGCAAAGGGATTTATTTACTAAAATGATAGCTAACAATCGAATACCTCACGCTTTATTATTTTCTGGCTATGAAAAAATAGGGAAAAGATCGATAGCTATTAATTTAGCCAAGAGCTTGATTTGTGAGAACGTGAATGGTCCTTGTATGAATTGTAATGCATGCTTATTATCCGAGAAGGGAGTCCATCCCGATCTTATTATCGTTTCATCATTGAAGAAAGAGATTATAATAGACCAGATCAGAGAACTTTCTCGCCAACTATCATTTAAGCCGTATTCATCTTCAGTCAAAGTTGCGATAATAGATGATGCTCACTTAATGAATCAGCAGGCACAAAATTCTCTTTTAAAATTATTAGAAGAGCCCGGAGATAGTTCGGTTATTATATTAGTTTCTGATCATCCCGAAATTCTTCTACCAACTATTAGGTCAAGGGTTCAGATAGTTAAATTTTTTCCAGTTGATAAGAATGAGATAAGGTCACACCTTAAGTCCGCCAATTGTCAGGAAGATTTAATAGAAGGAATAGTTTCATTTTCTTTTGGGAAGCCAGGTGTTGCTTTAGACTTATTGTTTGATCCCGGTAAAATAGAAGTAAGGAGAAAAAAAGTTAATGAATTGATTAACATTATATCACCAGAATCACGGTTTCATTTGAGATTCGATTACGTTAAAAAAATATCTGAAGACCCCGAGCTAGTAGGAATATTAAATATATGGTTAAGTTATTTTAGAGCATTATTCTTAGAAAAAATAAAAGGAAACAAAAAGGTAGTTTATAGTGTTGATAGGCTTAGAAATATTTTACTAGAAATAGAAGAATCAATTTATTTACTTTCCAAGACTAATGTAAATAATAAAATGGTTTTAGAAAATTTAATAATGGAATTATAAAATAATTTTTAAAAAATGGAGGTGGTAAATAATATAATAAAAGAAACTAGAACTAAATTTGATAAAGTAGTTGTTTTTTTTGAAAAAGACATTTCAACTATAAGAACAGGGAGGGCTACCCCTTCATTAGTTGAAAATATTACAGTTGATTCCTACGGAGTTAAAATGCCTCTTAAGCAGGTAGCGTCAATTAGTGTTCCATCTCCCAGGATGCTTTTAATTCAACCTTGGGACAGATCTACTATACCAAGTATTGAGAAAGCAGTATTACAATCCGATCTGGGAGTTAGCCCGGTAACCGACAATGGATCAATTAGAGTTTCTCTGCCATCACTTACCGAAGAATATCGAAAAAGTCTGACCAAGATACTAAATGAAAAGGGCGAAGAAGCTAGGGTTTCCCTAAGGAAGGCAAGAGAAGAGGCTTGGAAAGATATTCAAGATAGTTTCAAAGAAGGAACAGTTAGGGAGGATGATAAATTTAAGGGTAAGGATGATCTTCAAAAAGTCGTTGATGAATATAATAAAAAGATCGAAGAGGTGACCGATAGGAAAAAAAGAGAGATCTTAGAATTTTAAATATGTTTTTTTTACACGTAATTATAGCCATTATTAGTCTTTTAGCTCTTGTTGTTATTCATGAACTAGGTCATTTTTTGATGGCTAAGCGTTTGGGTGTGAAAGTAGAAGAGTTTGGGATTGGAATACCTCCTAGGATTTTTGGTAAAAAAATAGGTGAAACGATCTATTCGTTAAACCTGCTTCCGATTGGCGCCTTCGTTAAGATGTATGGGGAGGATGAACAGATTAATGACGAGAGAAGTTTTAGTCAAAAAAGTATTTTTCAACGATCACTAATAATCTTGGCCGGAGTTGCTGCTTTTTGGATAGTTGCATTCTTGATATTAACCTTTATGGCCACTATGAAGTTGCCAGCCTTGGTCGGAGATGAAGATCACGTTGAAGACGCAAAGGTAATGGTTTTAAACTTAGAACCAGATATGGCCGCTAATCAAGCCGGAATTCAAATCGGGGACATTATACATTCATTATCAAAAGGGGATAACTATATTCTTGCCAATAGAATAGGTGATGTTTCCAGTTTTTTATATGAAAATAAGGGAGAAGAAATATTGGCGACAATAGATAGAAATGGCAATATTTATGAAATCTTGCTCTCTTCTAATGATGAGCGAGGAGTAATGGGATTTCATATTGCTAGAGTAGCTCTTAAGAGTTATCCGTGGTATCAAGCGCCTTATCAAGGAGCTTTAATGACAGGAAGATTGACTTACCGTATAGTTACTACTCTTGGAGATACGGCAATTAGAGCTATTACAGGTAAACCCTTACCTGACGAGGTAAGATTTGCCGGACCAGTTGGAATAGTGACCGATGTTTTTGTGGGAGCACTGGAAAGTGGTTTTCAGAGATATTTGGAGATCATTGTTATGATATCTATATCGCTAGCGATATTTAATTTATTGCCAATTCCAGCTCTAGATGGCGGAAGGTTTTTGTTTTTAATGATTGAAAAAATAAAGGGAAGTCCTCTAAATCAGAAAGTAGAGCAAGGACTAATTGCAATTTCATTTATTATGCTAATTGGATTATTTATTCTGGTAACTTTTTATGATATTAAAGGATGAGTGAGAATTTAACAAAACAAGATTATGAAAAAAAATAACTTTATTCAGGATACCATTGGAAAGCTATCAGTTGATATTGCAATTGATCTTGGTACGGCTAATTCGTTAGTTTATGTACGAGGTCGAGGAATAATATTATCTGAACCATCAGTAGTAGCTATAAATCAAAAGACTGGCCAGATACTGGCAATAGGTGAAGAAGCTAAAAGAATGGTGGGAAGGACTCCATCTCATATAGTTGCCACAAGGCCACTTGTCTCTGGAGTTGTTTCCGACTTTGATGTTACAGAGCAGATGTTGAGATATTTCATACAGAAAGCTTATAAGAAAAAGTTTATTTTTAATTTAAGACCAAGATTAATAATCGGTATTCCTTTTGGTGTTACAGAAGTTGAAAAGAAGGCAGTTCAAGATGCAGGTAAAAATGCAGGAGCAAGAATTGTTTATTTAATAGAAGAGCCAATGGCCTCAGCAATAGGCTCACGTCTTCCAGTTCAGGATCCAGGTGGTAATTTTGTTGTTGATATCGGCGGGGGAACAACCGAAGTGGCTGTTATATCTCTTGGCGGCATAGTTATAGCAAGGAGTCTTCGAGTCGCTGGAGATAGATTAAATGAAGACATAATTAAGTTTGTTCAAGAAGAATATAAATTATTAATTGGTGAGCGTACCGCAGAAGATGTAAAGATAAGTATTGGCTCAGCATATCCATTAAAAGAAAAAAGAGAGATGCCCATAAGAGGCAGAAATCTTGTTACCGGACTTCCTGAAGAAATTATTGTCACTGATAAGGATATTCGAAAGGCTTTAGAAAAATCTGTTAAAGAAATAGTTAGTGCAGTGAAGGGGGCCGTAGAAGAAACTCCACCAGAACTATTGTCTGATATAATGGCTAAAGGAATATATTTAATGGGTGGTGGTGGATTGCTTAAAGGACTAGATGAATTAATTACTGAAGAAACAAAGATAATATGTAAGATATCAGATGATCCTTTAACTGCTGTAGCCAGAGGAGCTGGATTTGTTTTAGAAAATATAGACGAGCTTCAAGAAGTTTTAGTAGATACAGAAACAATTAAACTCCCAAGATAAACATGATTAATAAAGAAGGCATAAGACACGTTGCTAAATTAGCAAGATTTGAATTGGACTCCCAAGAAGAAGATCTGCTTGAAAAAGACCTTGTTAACATTCTTGGCTATATTGAAAAATTAAAATCTTTAGATGTTTCAGGTGTTAGTGCGATGAGTCATCCAATAAATATCAAGAATGATGTTCGAGAAGACAATCCAATAATCTCTGATGAAAGAAAAGATGTTATCGATCTGTTTAATGACAGGGACGGCGGTTTTTTAAAGGTAAGATCTATTTTATAATTATGAATTTCTCATTAATGTCAATTAGGGAAATAGGGGAAGGCTTAAGAGGAAAAAAATTCTCTTGTTTAGAGATGACAAATTATTTTCTTGATAAGATAGAAAAAGATGATGTTGAAATATCTTCTTTTTTAACAGTTACTAAGGAGTTAGCTCTTTCTCAGGCCAAAAAAGTAGATGAGCGAATTGAGAGAGGAGATGATCTTCCAGTTCTTTTAGGAATTCCGTCAGCAATTAAGGATAATATATTGATAAAAGGAATTAAGTGTACATCTGCATCTAAGATATTAGAGAATTATAAGGCGCCATATGATGCTACTGTTATTAAGAAATTAAAAGATCAAGGAGTCGTTTTTTTAGGTAAAACTAATATGGATGAATTTGCGATGGGCTCTTCAACTGAAAATTCGGCCTTTCAGGTTACTAAAAATCCGCTCGATCATTCAAGAGTTCCTGGAGGATCTTCGGGGGGATCAGCGGCTGCAGTTGCTGCAGGATTTTGTTCTTTTGCTTTAGGCTCAGATACCGGAGGATCTATCCGTCAGCCCGCTTCATTTTGTGGAGTAGTGGGCTTAAAGCCAACATATGGGTTTGTTTCTAGATATGGATTAATGGCCATGGCTTCATCACTTGATCAGATAGGACCTTTAACAAAAACAGTTGAAGATGCAAGGTATGTTTTTGAGGCTATATCGGGTAAGGACCCAAAAGATTCTACTTCAGTACAAGTTGAAATAGATAATGGTATGGATCCTAAGAAGATGACTATCGGCATACCAAAGGAATATTTCGTTGAAGGCATGGATAGTGAAGTTGAATCAAGTATTCGGGAAGCTATTGAAAAGATAAAAGGGGCCGGAATCAAAGTTGAGGACATTAGTTTGCCCCACACTGAATACGCATTACCTGCTTATTATATAATTTCACCATCTGAAACATCAGCCAACTTATCACGCTATGATGGGCTAAGATATGGAAATTCTTCTGGGGAAGGGGTTGATTTATCAGAAATATACTTTAAAAATAGAGGTAGGGGATTTGGAAGGGAGGTCAAAAGAAGGATAATTCTAGGAACCTATTCTCTTTCCTCGGGTTATTATGACGCATATTATAAAAGGGCTCAGAAAGTAAGAACACTTATAAAAAATGATTTTGAGAAGGCTTTTGAAAAGGTCGACCTAATCGTAGTTCCAAGCTCTCCGACATTACCATTCAAGATAGGAGAAAAAAGAGAAGATCCTCTTTCTATGTATTTATCAGATGTCTTTACTATTCCTGCTAATCTAGCAGGACTTCCGGCAATGTCGATGCCATGTAAAAAAATAAGAGATCTTTCAGTCGGAATTCAATTAATCGGGAAACCATTTGGTGAATATAGCATTTTAAATGCAGGAGAATTATTTGAAAAAATATGGATGAAATAACAAAGCAAATAACAGAGCAAATAATTGCATATTTAACCGACCCTTCCCTTATTCCGTCCCCATATTATCAAATTATAATCGGAATAAAAATTCTTTTTATTGGGATATCAATTTTTTTTATTGTTCTTTCAATTTATATTTTAATGAATACCCAATGGTTAAAGTTTAGATATACTCAAGATATTTCAGAGTTTTCTAAATTTAAGTCCTATGAATTTGAAAAGTTTGCTAAGGATTGGAAGAAGATAATGAAAAGACTGGAAACTGGGCTAGAGTCGGAATATAAGCTCGCAATTATTGAAGCTGATGTCATGCTTGAGCAGGTATTGGAAAGAATGGGTCATATTGAGCCAACTATTGAAGAAAAGATTAATAAGGTTACACCAAGCGATGTCCCTAGTGTTAATGAACTTAAGGTTACTAGAGAGATAAGAAACGATGTTATACATGATCCTGACTATGATCTTTCTCAAGAAAAATCTAAAGAAGTGTTGAGCGTATACGAAAAAGCCTTTAAAGAGTTAAACATACTTTCATAATTTAGCCGGGGGGTTGATTTTTAAGAAAACTTGTAATAGAATGGTAATGTATCGCGGGGTGGTGGAGTAGTACCATATGAGGCCCATAACCTTAAGGCACCGGTGCAATTCCGGTCCCCGCAACAATAATTATTGCCGGCATAGCTCAGCGGTTAGAGCAACAGACTCATAAGCTGTAGGTCGGAGGTTCGATCCCTCCTGCCGGCATATTCCGGGGGCGTAGATCAATTGGTTAGATCGCCACTCTGTCACAGTGGAGGTTGCCGGTTCGAGTCCGGTCGTCCCCGCATAAATCCGTGATTATTTCACGGTTTTTACTTTTTATAAGGCTCCTTTCTGACCTTGATTGAATATTAAAATTAAGGTAAAATGAGAATATAAGTTAAGGATGTTGATAAATGAAAGATAAGGGTTTTAAGTCTTTTAGACAGCTCTTTTTTTGTTGATTTAATTAAAATAGAAATGGATAAAGAAAATAAAAAAGAATATACTTCTAAAGATATTTTTGTTTTAGAAGGGTTAGATCCGGTTCGTAAGAGACCTGGAATGTATGTTGGTTCTACTGGACCAGATGGTTTGCACCATCTAATCAAAGAATGTCTTGATAACTCTTTAGATGAGGCAATAGCAGGTTATGCTAAAAATATAGAAATATCCTTATTGCCTAATAATCGAGTTAGTGTTACTGATGATGGGCGAGGAATTCCGGTAGATGTTCATGCCCAAACTAAGAAATCTGCCCTTGAGACAGTTATGACTACTTTGCATGCCGGAGGTAAATTCGGAGGAGATGCTTATAAAATATCGGGAGGATTACATGGAGTGGGAATTTCTGTTGTTTGTGCTCTTTCTAATTTTTTAAGAGCAGAGGTATCAAGAGATGGTTTTAAATATTCTCAAGAATATGTAAAGGGAAAGGTTAAAACGAAATTAGTAAATGAAGGCAAGACTAATAAAAGGGGAACTACGATTATATTTGAGCCGGATGTTGAGATTTTTAAAGACATAACATTTAACGCTAAGAAAATAATTAGTAACCTTCGACAACAAGCCTATCTTACTAAGGGAACAAGGATTACTTTTAATGATTTGCGTGATTCAAAAAATGAAAAGAAATACTTATTTTATTTTGAAGGAGGAATTTTATCTTATATTAAACACTTAACCAGGGGGATTCAAAAACAACATCCCAACATCTTTTATTGTTTCGGAAATAAGGATGAAGTTATTACCGAAGTATCTTTTGTTTACACGGAAGAGTTTGAGTCCTACGAGGAGAGTTTTACTAATAATATAATTACTAAAGAGGGGGGCAGTCATCTTACCGGTTTTCGCTCTGCTCTTACAAGAACCCTAAATGATTATGCAAGAAAGAATGGTATCCTGAAGTCTGGTGATGATAATCTTAGTGGAGAGGATGTTAGAGAGGGATTAACTGCAGTTGTTTCTGTTAAAATAAGGGAACCTCAATTTGAAGGTCAAACTAAGGGGAAATTAGGAAACCCTGAGGTAAAACCTGCGGTTGAAGTTGTAGTTTCTGAAGCATTGACTGACTTTTTTGAGAGAAATCCTCAGGATGCAAGGAGTATTGTTGAGAAATGTTTAATTTCTTCAAAGGCAAGAAAAGCTGCTCGAGCAGCAAGAGAGACTGTTTTAAGAAAGGGAATATTAGAAGGACTTTCGTTACCGGGGAAGCTATCTGATTGTAGTTCCAGGAAGCCTGAAGAATCAGAACTCTATATTGTGGAGGGAGATTCTGCCGGAGGGTGTTTTTCAGGAGATACAGAAGTTGCTCTAGTAGATGGGAGAAGCTTGTCTTTTAAAAATCTTATCAAAGAGGAAAAACAAGGGAAAAGAAATTACTGTTACACCATTAAAGACGATGGTACGGTTGGCATAGAATTAATTACTCATCCAAGAAGAACCAAGAAAAACGTAGAGGTAATAAAGGTTATTTTAGATAACGGAGAAGAGATTACTTGTACCCCTGATCATAAATTTATGATGAGGGACGGCTCTTACAAAGAAGCAAGGAATATCGACACTCAAGACTCTTTAATGCCACTAAATAGAAAGTTTTCTGAAATAGGAAATGGGATAACCATTAAGGGGTATGAAATGATTTTTGATAATAAAAATGGAAAATGGATTTTTATACATCTTTTATCAGACAAGTATAATCTTGAGAAAGGGAAATATTTGAAAAAAGATGGATCTGACAGGCATCATATTGATTTTGACAAACTAAACAATAATCCAGAGAATATAAGGCGAATGACGAAAGAAGATCATTTATGTCATCACAGAGAGATGCTAAAGTATGGTCTTCATCGAGAAGATGTTAAAGATAAATGTAGAAAAAAAAGACAAACAAAAGAATACAGAGAAAAGATTAGTGCGATTATGAGTACTCCGGAAATGAGAGAGATGTTAAGCAAGAGAGCAAAAAAGCAGTGGGAAAATGAAGAATATAAGAATTTTATGGTAAGTAAATTTCTGGAATTTTATGAGGCAAATGAAAAGTATCGGGAAAGAAATCGTAAGGCTTTATATAATAATCAAAAGGAGTATTGGGGCGACTCTGAAAATAGAAAAAAACAAGCGAAAAAAATAAAAGAATATTTTGAAAATAATCCTGAAAAAAAGGAAAAACTTGTCATGGAAGCAAAGAAGCAATGGAAAGACGAAGAGTTATTAAAGTGGAGGGCTCAAGAAACTAAGAAGCAGTGGACACCCGAATTTAGAAAAAGAAGAAAAGCTTCTTATGATAATACATATAGAGAAAAGGCATTGAAATTAATGAAGGAGATTGTTGAAAACAATGGAGAGATAGACAAAGGGAAGTACAACCAAAAAAGAATTGAGCTAAGAGATAAGAGTATTTTGCGATATGACACTATTTGTGAACGTTTTTTTGAGAACAAAGAAGAAAAATTAAAAGAGGCTGTTGCGAATTATAACCACAAGGTAAAAAGAGTTGAGAGACTTCAAGAGAAAATAGATGTTTATGATATTGAAGTTAAAAAGACTCATAACTTTGCTTTATCTTCTGGCGTCTTCGTTCATAACAGTTGTAAAGGAGCAAGAGATAGAAAGTTTCAAGCAATACTTCCATTAAAGGGAAAGATTTTGAATGTAGAAAGAGCTCGTTTGGATAAGATACTAGCCTCAAAAGAAATTAAGTCACTTATAATTGCGCTTGGTACTGCAGTAGCAGAAGATTTTAACATTAATAAGCTTAGATATCATAGAATTATTATTATGAGCGATGCTGATTCAGATGGAAATCATATTAAAACTTTACTTTTAACTTTGTTTTATAGATACTTTAGACCATTGATAGACCTGGGTTATCTTTATGTCGCACAGCCTCCTCTGTACAAAATTCAAGCCGGTAAGAGGGTGGAATATGCCTATACAGATGATGATAAGAGAAGAGTTCTGGACTCTATGAAGAAGGATAAGGATGAAGATAAGGTTGCAGGTTTGAATATTCAAAGATATAAAGGTTTGGGAGAAATGAATCCTTCTCAACTTTGGGAGACTACTATGAATCCTGATAATAGGATCTTAATAAGGGTTGAAATTGAAGATGTGAAAGAGGCAGATAGGATGTTTGATGTTCTTATGGGAGAAGAAGTTCTTCCAAGAAAAAAATTTATTCAAGCTCATGCCAAAAAGGTAAGCAATTTAGATATTTAGACTGATTGACAAAAGGCTTCCCTTTAGCTATTATCGACATATGGAAAAAAAAGGATTAATTATTAAGATTCGGACTTTTTTTAAGGAGGTTCGTCAAGAAACAAGAAAGGTTAACTGGCCTACCAAAAAAGAGGCAACTAGGTATACTTTTATTGTTATCGGTATTTCGGTAGCGGTGGCTGTGATTCTCGGAGGAATTGACTTTGTTTTCGTGTCAATACTAAGGAATCTTGTATTTTAATTATGTCAAAACAAAAATTATCACAACAAAAGAGATGGTATGTAATACATACCTATTCCGGATATGAAGAAGCCGTAGCCAAGAATTTGCGTCAGAGAGTTGAATCTATGGATATAGAGGATAAGATATTTAATATCGTTGTTCCTAAGGAAAAGAAGATTAAGATTAAGAATGGAAAAAGGAAGACCGTTGAGGAAAAGATCTATCCAGGATATGTTTTAGTTGAGATGATTGTTACCGATGATTCTTGGTATGTTGTTAGGAACACTCCTAATGTTAC
Organism: Candidatus Nealsonbacteria bacterium; assembly: GCA_019923605.1. NCBI lineage: Bacteria > Candidatus Nealsoniibacteriota > Candidatus Nealsoniibacteriota bacterium. Next base: position 40,902 of record JAHXGM010000001.1, read on the forward strand.
TGGTTTTGTGGGTGCTGGAACTACACCCCTTCCGCTTTCTGAAAAAGAAGTTGACCTTTTGAAGAAGAGGATGGGAGCAGATGTAGCTAAATATAAGATTGATGTTAAGGTAGGGGACATGGTCAAAATAACCGATGGTCCATTCAAAGATTTCGATGGAAAAGTTTCTGAGATTGACCCAGATCGTGGAAAGATAAAAGTTCTGGTAAATATGTTTGGAAGAGATACACCCGTTGAATTAGATTCATTGCAAATTAAGAAGATTTAACTTTTATGGCAAAAAAAATAAACGCAGTAGTCAAATTACAAATTGCTGCAGGAAAAGCAACTCCTGCGCCTCCAGTTGGTCCATCATTAGCTCAACATGGAATAAATATCGGTGATTTTTGTTCAAAATTCAACGACGAAACAAGAGACAAAGAAGGTTTTACAATGCCAGTTGAAGTAACTGTTTTCCAAGACAGAACTTTCACTTTCAAAGTGAAGCAACCACCTGCATCGGAGCTTTTAAAGAAAGCAGCTGGAATTGAGAAAGGAACTAAGACTCCGGGAAAAGGTAAAGTTGGTAAAATAACTAGAGAACAGCTAAAAGAAGTTGCTGAGAAGAAAATGCCTGACCTTAATGCTGATGATATTGAAGCAGCTATGAGTATTATACAAGGAACAGCAAAGAACATGGGTATTGATATAGTAGAGTAGTTACTCTCTTTCATTAACGATTAATTTGTTATCATTTTATTATGTCTTCTGATTTTTCGAAAAAATTTCAACATTTTTTTTCAAAGGCGAGCAATATTGAACATCGATTTATTCCTGAATATCAAAAACTTGAAGAGATAATAATTGGACTAAAGAAAGAGGGGTATAAAATAGTTTTGACTCAAGGAGTTTATGACCTTATTCACGAAGGTCATGCTCTTTATTTAGAGGCCGCTAAATCATATGGAGATGTTCTTGTGGTTGGCGTTGATTCTGATGAATTGACCCGATTAAGAAAAGGACCTAATCGACCGATAGTTCCTCAAGACGAAAGAATCAAAATGCTTGTTCACCTTCGTCATGTAGATATAGTCACTCTCCGAGAATCAAATCATGGAAATGGAGACCTTATTAGAACCATAAGGCCAGACGTCCTTATAACCTCAGCTAGTACTTCTGATTTTGCAGATGGACATAAAAAAGAATATAAGGATTATTGTAAAGAAATAATAACTCTTCCTCCTCAGGCTGTAATATCTTCAACAGCCAGAATAAGGAATATCAACATAGAAGGTGCAGAGAATCTTGCCTGTGAGATAAGAAAGATAACCGAAGAATTTATTGATAAGATTAAAAAAGGATAAAACAATGAAAGTAATCATTGCTTACATTCCAGCTATACATAGGGGTTATATTGATTTCATTAATAAAAACCAGCCCAGCATAATATATTTGTTGGGTCTTGAGCTTGTTCGAGAAGTGCCACGATTAGAAAGAGATATTAGGGCTCTTGAGGCGTCGGAAGCGGTAAATGCTTTAAAGGGAATTGGATTGTTAGAAGTCTATGAGCTTACAAAAGAAAATATTACGAAATTAGATAATAGTATGGAAATAGTGATGCCAGACGAAGATGTTAGTCATCACTTTAAAGAATCATACCTAAAAGAAATTCCTGTTCAATTTGTACCCGTATTTTTAAGATGGGACAAACATAATTCTTTTAAGAAAGATGTTGTTATATCAGACAATATTATTTCAAGAGAGTTGTTTGATAGAGAAGTTATGAATAGAGCAGTAGCTGAATCGGAAAAGAGTTCAGATTGGTGGCGTCAAGTTGGATCAGTCCTTGTGAAAGATAGCAAAATTATTTTTACGGGATTTAATAGACCATTACCTTCGGATCAAGTTCATAATATTTTTGGAGACCCTCGTAGCAACTTTGATTACGGTGTAAGCTTTGAACTTTCTAAATTTATACACGCTGAAGCCGGAATGATCGCTGAAGCAGCGAGGAGGGGAATTTCTCTTGAAGGGTCATCTATATATATTACGACATTTCCTTGTCCTGCTTGTGCTAAACTAATTACTTCAGCCGGGATTAAAAAAGTTTATTACAAAGAAGGTTATTCCCTACTTGATGCGGAAGATGTATTGAAATCTTTTAATATAGAGATAATAAAAGTTGAGGATTAACCAACTCTGGTTAAAATAGGGGGCTTGTCTTTTTGTTCAGGGTCAGATGATATTAAGTGGGCATGTAGGTGAGTAATTGTTGCTCCGGTAAATTTTGTGTCTCCGAATCTAATAAAAGTAGTTCCACCTTTTATTTTTAATTCATCTGTTACTTCTGATATAATTTCTTGAAGCTCCGACCATCCTGTCGGAGTTATTTCTTTAATATTATCAATATGTTTTTTATGTATGAAGAGGATGTGAAATTTTGCTCCCTCATAAGGGAACATATTATTGGTTGCAAGCCATGAATTTGTTTCTTTGAAAATCGGATTTTTATGGTATTTTTTTAAGTGTTCAGCACAGAACGGACAAACCCCATCGTCTTTAATTTGTTTAATGTGGTTTGAATATTTTTCACTTCTATCATTTGGGCGGAGACTATTATTTAAATTTACAAAATTTTCATTCATATTATATAGGCGTTGGAATATTCATCTTAGGGTGTGGATCATAATCTTCTAGTGTGAAGTGTTCGGGTCTAAAGTCAAAGATATTATCAATAGGTGAATTTATTCTAATAGTTGGAAGTTTTCTGGGCTCTCTTGATAGCAGCTCTTTAACTTTATCAAACTGGCTTTCATATATATGAGCATCAGAAAAAGTATAAATAATGTCCTTTAGGGTATATCCGGTTAGTTGAGCTACCATGAGGCCAAATGAAGCATACTGGATCATGTTAAAGGGGACTCCTACTGGGAAATCAGCACTTCTTTGAAAGTGATGAATGGTTAATTCTTTTTTGTCTGGAAAGGCTAGAATATGAATCCATCCATGACAGGGGGCTACAACCACTTTTCTAGTCCTTTCGCTGTGTTGAATCGTATATTGAGGTATCCAGGGTGATATGAAATGAGTTCGGAGGTAAGGTCTCTCTTTGATTTGCCGAATAACTTCCTTTATTTGATTGAATGGTTCACCTTCTTTTGTTGGAAAAGCTGCCCAAGCAGCGCCATATGAACCATCTCCAAGGTCACCTTCTTCTAGGCCGAATATTTCACACTTTTCTTTGGTTACCCATTTTTCCCACCACTTACATCCAAACGATTCAAGTTCTTTTTGAGTCCTTGCGCCATTGAGAAAGGCGATGTGTTCAGCTAGAGCTCCTTTGAAGAATGATCCTGACAGATCACGTTCTGTTATAACCGGAAATCCATTATCTATATCATAACGTAATTGAATCCCGGGTATCATTTTTGCTTTTTCTCCATGTATTGGAAGAACATCACGACCATCTCTCATTATTCTTTCCAGCACTTGATGATATTGATTGTCTGGAGTACGATCTTTGGGTAATTTCATTTTTTTATTGATTAAATATATCTCTTGAGATAAAATATCATGGAAAGACAAAAGTGTCAAATTAAACATGAATAAAAAATCTGGAAAATTTATAGTTTTTGAAGGGCCTGATGGTTCAGGTAAGGCAACTCAAGCTCGTCTTTTAGCAACAGCCCTAAAGAATGAAGGGTATCAGGTTAAAGAAATAGATTTTCCGCAGTATGGGCACAAGTCCGCCGGTCTTGTGGAAAATTATTTGAGTGGAAACTATGGTTTAGCCGAAGAAGTGGGCCCTTACAGGGCTTCTATATTTTATGCTTGTGATAGATATGACGCATCTTTTATTCTTAAGAAGTGGATTGAAGAAGGCAATATTGTTATTGCAGATAGATACACTTCATCAAGTGCTGCTCATCAGGGGGGTAAAATAGGGGATAGTATGGAAAGGAAAAAATATCTTGATTGGCTATATAATCTTGAGTATGGTATCTTTGGAATACCTAAGCCAGATATTACCTTAATACTTAAAACTTCCGTTGAACTTTCTTATAAGCTTTCACTTAAAAATGAAGAGGATAAAAAAAAGAAGAAAGTTTCTCATCTTGGTAAAAAGGGGAGAGATATTCACGAAGAAGATTTTAATCATTTAGAGAACGCTTTTAATACTTATCTTTATTTGGCTCGGGAATATCCCAACGATTTTAAATTAATAGAATGTATTGATAATGGTGAATTAATGCCTGCCTTGGAAATACATAATAAAATTAAAAATATTATAGATAAAGAATTATGAAAATATCAATTATCGCTGCTATAGGAAAAAATAATGTAATTGGAGTTGATAACGGCTTGCCCTGGAATCTTCCGGCTGACATAAATCATTTCAAAAAAATGACCATCAATAAACCAGTTATTATGGGTCATAAAACATTTGAATCTATTGGAAAGCCATTGCCTAGTCGAGAAAATATAATATTGACCCTAGACAAGGATTTCGCACCAGAAGGATGTTTGGTGGCTTATTCAATAGAAGAGGCCTTAAAATTGGCAGGAGATGTCAAAGAGGTAATGATTATCGGAGGCGTTTCGATTTATAAGCAGTTTTTATCTTTTGCCGACAAGATGTATCTCACTTTGATTGATGGAGAGTTTGCGGGAGATGCTTTCTTCCCGGAATTTAATAAAAATGAATGGCAAGAGGTGGCAAGAGAAGATAATGAAGCGGATGAAATAAATCATTATAACTATTCCTTTATAACACTAGAAAGGAAAAAATAAATATTTTAAGACTTAAAAGATGACTCGAGACTCTTTTTCTTTTTTTTGAAAAATGTTAAAGTTAATAAAAGATTTTTAAAAAATAATCATTGAAATTTAAAACAGGCATATTTGTTTGTGAATAGATTTCAAGATCGTTATGTCAAAAATAGCTAAAGCAATAGATCATACGGATATAAGAAAAGAAGCCAAGTTAACTGATATTAAAAAGGCTTGCAATGAGGCTAAGGAGTATGGTTTCCATGGGGTTTGCGTTAATCCTGAATGGACTAGCCTTGTTAGTAAAGAACTAGAAGGAACAGATGTGAAAACCGTTATATTAATAGATCCTCCAATGGGGTTGTCATCACACTCAGAAAGGCTAAAAGTTTGTAATCAGGCCAAAAAAGATGGAGCTGATGAATTAGATATTGTAATGAATATCATCGACATGAAGTATGAAAGATATGATAAGATTTTAAAAGACTTAACACCTCTTTGTAAATTACTACCGACCAAAGTAATCATCGGTTCAGGATTCTTAACTGATGAAGAAATTGAAAAAGCTTCAAAACTAGTTAAAAAGGCTGGTGCTTTTTGCGTTAAAACTGCAACATCAAAGGACCCGTTAGAGAATCGTGAAATGAAAGAGAAAGCACATCATATCAGATTAATGAAAAAGAATGCGCCTGGGTTAGTGATTAAGGCTTCCGGAAATATTAGAACATTGCAAGATATCAGGAAAATGATGAATGCCGGTGCAGACATAGTTGGTACTAAGAGTGGTGTTCAAATAATGAAGGAATTAAATAAAGGAAAAAAGAAGTAATCTATAATGAAATATGAGCCAACGATCGGTTTGGAAGTGCATATAGAGCTTAATACTAGCTCGAAGATGTTCTGCTCATGCTTCAATGACTCAGAAGCCAAAGAGCCAAACATTAATATTTGCCCGGTATGTACTGGACACCCGGGTACTCTTCCGGTTATTAATAAATCCGCCATTGATAAAATAATAAAAACTGGTCTGGCTTTAAATTGCACAATACCAGATTATTCTAATTTTGACAGAAAAAATTATTTCTATCCAGATCTTCCTAAGGGTTATCAGATAAGTCAAAATGAAAACCCATTTTGTCTAAAAGGATTTCTTGAGATAGACGGAAAGAGGGTAGGCATTACCAGAATACATCTTGAAGAAGATGCTGGTAAATTAATACATCCTTTGGGTAGCAATCATTCTTTGGTTGATTTTAATAGAGCGGGAGTTCCATTAATGGAACTAGTAACTGAGCCAGATATTAAGTCTGCGCAAGAGGCAAAGAAATTTGTTGAAGAGCTAAGATTGATAATGAGATACCTTGGCGTTTCTAATGCTGACATGGAGAAGGGGGAATTAAGAGTTGATGCAAATATATCACTAGCATTACCAGGTGCAGAATTAGGGACTAGGGCTGAAATAAAAAACCTTAATTCCTTTAGGTTTATTGAGAGAGCGATTGAATATGAAATAAAAAGACAAGCAGATATTTTAGACGAAGGCGACAAGATAATACAGCAAACAAGGGGTTGGGATGAAAACAAACAAGAGACTGTTTCTCAAAGAGAAAAGGAGGGATCTCATGATTATAGGTATTTCCCTGAACCAGACTTACCAGTAATTCATATTAAAAAACCTTTCATCAATTTAGAAATAATTAAATCAGCTATTCCCGAGCTTCCAAGTCAAAGACGCAAGAGATTTAAGAGTGAGTATGAGCTCACAGACAGAGAGATTGATTATTTGATATTTGATAAGGATTTAGCTAATTATTACGAAAAAGTAACAAGTGAGTTGTTAAACAGGATAAAAGAGGTTGATTCAAAAGACGTTTCTGAAAAGAAAGAAGAGTTTAAACTTTATCGTATTGCCGCTAATTATCTTTTAACCGATCTTCAGGGGTTATTGAATGGGATGAGCGTTGTAAGCGAGGATTTCCTTATAGATCCGGAGAATTTTGCTGAATTCATCTGCATGGTTTATAAGGGCAGTATATCAAGTAGCATCGCAAAAAAGGTTATTAGGGAAATGTTTGAGACTGGAGGAGATCCATCAAATATCGTTACTGAGAAGGGGTTGACCGAGCTTAAGGATGAGTCTGAGATAGAGGTTATTATTCAGGAAGTTATATCTTCTAATACAAAGGCAGTTCAGGATTATAAAAATGGAAAAGAAGCTTCTTTTAAGTTTCTTGTTGGTCAGGTTATGACTAAGTCAAAGGGTAGGGCAAATCCTCAAGCAGTAGACAATATACTAAAAAAGATTATTTAATTTTACATACAAGAAAACCACCCTTGATGGGTGGTTTTTGTTGATAAAATATCTGGTTAAAAATTCTCTTTTGATAATCTTCCAGAAGGTCTATTTTGCCATTAGTCTGGGGTCGACAAGGCCTGGTGTAAATATGTTTGATACCTAGTCTTCTCATTTCTTTTTCTTTCTGTTCTGCCCTTTAATGTTCTATAAAATTAAAATATCGCAAATGTAATCTTTTTTCTATTTCAACACCGAAATATAGTTCTTCAGCATAAAAATAGTATCAGCTTTCAAATGTTTTTTAATCCACTCTTTTTCTTTTTCGCCACCGACTAATTCTCCCAATCCCTGGAGCATCTGACTACCTTTTCTTTTCTCTATGAACAAAAAACATTCTTCTAAGTATTCTTTGACTGATTTGCCAGTTTTTCTCTCAATTAATTCTTTATTAATATCCCAATTATTTTTAGCAAAATAGTGAATATCATAAATATCTCGCATAGCAGTTTCTTTGCGATGAATCAGTGCAAATAACTTACTAGAAAACAAATAATCCTTTCTAGCGACAAACATTGGGATGCCTAGATGCTCTCTTATTTCATAATACTCTTTGATATTTCCCATCAACTCTTTGGTGCTAATTTCAATCTTTATATTATGTTCATTATCACCATAAGAAAGCAGAGCAAACAATGTAAATTTTTTAATATATTGGTTCTTAATATCCCCATATTTACTCAATATATCAATAATCTTTTCAAATACTATTTTTTCATTCTCTTTCTCCTTTGAAAGAAGATCAAAATCTAAATCAACCGAAAATCTTGATAAGTTGTAAAAAAAGTAGGCACAGGTTCCTCCCTTAAGTCCTAAAAGAGGACTAATAGAAACATCAGAATAAAAATCTCTTAGAATTTTTCCCATAATTAGCTGGTGTTTTTCTCTATTTAGCATGTTCTTTTTGATATTTACCCAGACGCTTTACTAACTGTTTGTTATTATAAACTTTTACTATTTCAATACATCTTTCCCAATTTATTGAATTTAAGTTGTCAAAATAATAGCCTGGAAATAAATAAAGCATATCTAAAAATGCCCTTTCTTTGGTAGCAATACCATAATTACTCTTATTAATAATTCCTGTTGGATTAAACAAAATATCCTCTTTTAATTTTCTAAAAGTAAAAAAACTTTTATCTATTTTTTTTGACAGAGAGTACGGACCAGCAACAAAAATTGTATCGTAATGTTGAAAGATAACACCATTTTCTCGAAGAACAGTTTCAAAGCTGATATAAGAGGGGGTATAAATACTGACCGCTAGTTCTTTTACATCAAAGTTTTTATCTTTTGCAAAAACTCCTCTAGTCATCCTAATCAACGCTTTTTGTTTCACATAATATGAAATCTTAGAGTACAAATTTGCTTTATCATTTATCTGCCAAATTAAAGCCAGATCCTTGTTGGTTAAGATCGTCTTAGGAGATTGATATAATTTCGCTATTAAGCTGTCCATGTTAATTTATCTAATGGAACTAATAATTTATCACAGTTCCATTGTATATTATTGGAAAGTTTTGTCAAATTACAAATAAGAAGATAAATAAGATTAATTCTTAGCTTTTTTTACATAAAACTATTAACAATATCTTTTGACTCTTTGAAATTTTTCACCCAATAAATTCGCTGATCATTTTTCCACCAATTCATTTGTTTTTTACTAAACTTGATAGTATCTCTTAAAAGATTTTCTTTCATTTCTTCATAAGATATTTTATTCTGTAGATATTTTGCAATCCATTCATACTCAAGTCCAAACGACTCAAGTCTTTTCCAAGAAAGACCCGAGGATCTTAATTCTTTAACCTCCTTTATCATCCCTTGGTCTAGTCTAAGTTCCAATCTTTTTTTAATAGCTTTGTCTAAATCTTTTTGATTCTTTTTGATTCCTATGAATAGTGTATTATAGGCAGGATTTTCTTTTACTGAAGGTACTGGTTTTTTTGTTTTTATGACTATCTCTATGGCCCTTATTAATCTTCTGGGATTATCTTTTTCTATATTTTTAGCTCTTTGAGGATCAATAGATTTAAGGAGTTGATAAAGTTCTTCAGTACTTTTCTTGCTCAGTTTTTCTCTGAGTTTCCAGTCAGGCGTTACTTTGGGTATAATTACTCCATCGGTAATGGATTTGATATAGAAACCACTTCCGCCACATAGAATTGGTAGTTTACCTCTTTCTATTATTTGACCTATCTTTTGATAGGCTATTTTTTGATATTGAGCAACACTAAACTTCCTTTTTGGACTGGCAACGTCTAAGAGGTGGTGTGAGATTCCTTTTGTTTCCTTTTTAGTTATTTTTCCGCTTCCAATATCTAGCCCCTTATAGACTTGTCTTGAGTCAGCGGAAATTATTTCGCCATTATATTGATTGGCAATCTTAACAGCCAAGCTACTCTTGCCTGAGGCGGTCGGTCCGATTATTACAATTAACTTTAGTTTGTCAGATCTCCCTCGAGTCCCCATGATAAAGATTTATTAACTTTTATTTTAACAAAATTACCCACTAGAGATCTTGGGCCTTTTACTTTTATACTCTTATATTCTTTTGTTTTTCCAATAATAAATCCATCTTTTTCTTTTTCTATTAAAGCTTCTACGGTCTTATTAATTAGAAATTTATTTCTTTGCTGGTTGTTCTTCATTAAAATTTCATTTATTATCGTCCAGCGCCTCTCTTTTTCAACATTAGAAATATCATCTTTTAATTTAAACGATGGTGTTCCTGGGCGAGGGGAGTACTTTGAAATGTAGGCCATATCATATGGGATTTCTCTGAAAAGATCTGCGGTTTTTTGAAATTGTTCTTCTGTTTCTTTTGGGAAACCAACGATAACATCAGTTGATAAAGTTAGGTCGGGCAGTTCTTTTTTTATTTTTTGAACGAATTTCTTATAATCAGATATTTTGTAAGGCCTATTCATTCTTTCCAATATTTCATCATCTCCAGATTGAACCGGAAGATGTAGGTATTTGGTAATTTTTTCAGAACCTTTGATAATTTCAATAAGTTCGTCAGAAAAATCTTTAGGATGAGAGCTTGTAAAACGAATCCAGAAATTACCAGGAACTTTTTCTACTTCCTTAATTAGTTGGCAGAAATTAACTTCTTTTCCTTTAGAGTCCTTTCCTTTGTATGAATTAACATTTTGTCCTAATAACCAAACTTCTTTATTTCCTTTTTCATTAGCAAGGCGAACTTCTTCTATGATGTCGTCTAGTGGTCTTGATAATTCTCTTCCTCTGGTATAGGGGACAACGCAATAGCTACAAAAGTTATTACAGCCAGTCATAATTGGTATCAAGGCCGTTAATCCTCCTTGATTTTTTGGTTTGATTTTAAAGTAATTATCAAGATCCTTCTTGTTTAGTCCGTCAATTATTTCTGGCCAAGCCAGAAGGTCTTTTGTGTCTAAAATTAAATCAGCTTTCTTAGATAGTTTTTTACCATCTCTTTTTAGTATACATCCGGTGACAATAACTTTTCCGTTTTTAATATTTTCAATTTGACCATAAATTCTATTTACAGCCGATTGTCTGATTGAACATGAATTTATAACTACAAGGTCAGCATTATACTTGTCTTCAACAAAAGAATAGCCCATGTCTTCAAGGACAGAGCTAATTCTCTCACTGTCAGAATGATTAGTCTGACAGCCATAGGTAATAATGTGATATTTTTTCATGCCTATAGTTTTTCTTTCTTTTCTTTAAGGAAGTAGCGCCATTGCTCAATAAATTCAACGAAAATTGAGTATGGCATATCAAGGAGGGCGTTAAATAGGGTAGAGAGTAGATTATATCTTTTCCATCTTATTGTAAGCCATCTTCCCAGATGTATTATAGGAAGGGCAAAGAAATCTACTAGAGTGTCAAGGAAAGTATCTCTTTCTTCAACCATCTGAAGGGCTCTTGCCTTTTGCCTTATTTTAGTCCCTGCGAAAGCGATTAAGGAGAGGAAAGTTATAAATATTGGATAAGAAAAGGGAGGGAAGTTTATTTTATTAAGTCCCCAAACTATAACTCCAATAGATGCAAGGGTACTAAGTAAATATACAGCAGTTATTATGAGTCCAAATATCGGCCCCCTTTTTCTGAAAGACTTAATGTCATAAGTTTCTTTCTTTTCTCTCTCGTAAGCTATTTTTATAGTTTCCATGATAACTTTCTCTATATTTCCTTTTGGCGGATCCTTTACGGTTAATGCCAAAAAGGCCATGAGCATTGTTGGAACAAAGATATTGACTAGGGTAGAGGTCATTGTGAATTGGCCAAAATATCTAGTCAGTTGTATTTCTATAGTAAATAGGAATAATATATCTGTTATAAAAATAGAGATAATTGAATAGAAAGCAGCTCTTCTGATTTTAATTCTAAGATTCTTAACTCTTTTATTATATTTTTCTTTAATTAAGGATTCTAATTTTTTAGGATCCATCATTTTTTCTTCGGCTCCTAATGGGTCTTCGGAAATAATATCATCAAGTATAAAATAGGGCGTATTATATCTTTGACAGATATTGTTTATCTTTCCTGCTAAAGGGTGATTAAGATTAGCGTCTATTCCATTTTTAATATCGTATATCCCAGAAGCAACAATATTAATATATTCGGGAGATAAATTGGACCAATTTGGGAATTTATATTTTATTAAGTGATAACTAATGACTGAATAATCAAGGTCAAATAAAGCTTTTTGGATACTTACGAAAATTTGAATATTTTTTTCCTCTTCTGATATTTGCTGATCCTTACTTAATTTTATTTTAGTCTTCATCTGCTCGTACATATGCTCCATCAGAGCCCTTTCTTTTATAGAAGGTGATAGTATTTCTTCAATCTCGCAAGCAGCTATTGATGAAATCCATTGATATAGGTTTAAGCGTGAATCATTTTTATCGGCTGGGCTGTTATTAAGAATTTGAATATATTTGTCTATTACTCTTTGGACTTCTTTTATCTTCAGTTCTTCAATTGAATTATTTGGAAAATGACCAGATCTGATTAGCTCCAAAACAAGAGGTTCAGCGGATATATATATTTTAATAAACTCTCCCGCACTGAGATTTATATGTGGTAGCATTCTTCTTCGTAGATTTCGCTCAATGACACCTTTTTTAAGAAGATGCTCTTCTTTCCAGTCAATAAACTCTCTTATTTTTTCATAAAAAGCAGCTACTCGTGAAGCGACTTCATCAACATGAATGGTTGTGATACCTTCTTTTGGCTCTAATGAATAGTGCCACTTTTTGTATTGCTCAATGAGCTTTTTTGTTTGTTTGGATATTTCAGACATATCTTTTTTTAATTTTCCAATATTTCTTCCGCTTGGTCACAAATTATTTTTGGAGCGCCATCTCTATGATCTATTTTGCCGGTTATAAAGGCAATCTTATTTTCTTCAAATACAGAAAGATTTTTTTTCATAGTAGTTGAGAAAACTATAATCTCAATTTTATCAGTCAAATCTTCAAGGCTGACAAAAAGCATTGGTTTACCAGATTTTGTAATTATTTTTTTAACTCCAGAAATAATTCCACCAACTCTAATCTTTTGTCCAGATATTGATTTCTTGGCATCAACTAAGGATGTTGATCCTTTTCCTAGCACAGCTCGGAAATCATCTAGGGGATGGCTGGTTACAAAAAGACCAAGTAATTCCTTTTCCCATCTTAGCTTATCGCTTCTTAAAGCCAATGGCGCATTTTCTAGATTAATTTCTTCTTTACTAAAACTACTTTTAGCGAAAAGGGTAGATTGACCATTCAATTTATTCTTATTTAACTCTCTGGCTCTTTCAAGAATAATATTGATATTAGATAATATTTTATTCCTGTCCATCATCGAATCAAAAACTCCAGCCTTAGTTAAGTTCTCAAGAGACTTTTTGTTTAAATTTTTAGTTTTAACTCTATTAATAAAATCATTCAATGATTTAAAGTGACCATTCTTTTTTCTTTCCTTAACTATTGCTTCCGTAATCGCCATCCCAACATTTTTAATTGCCGCAAGACCAAAGCGAATCTGTTTTTTGTTTGGAACCACACTGAAGAATACATAGCTTTCATTTATGTCAGGAGGGAGTACTTCAATCTTCATTCTTTTGCATTCCTCGATAAGGAAAGAAATTCTTTCAATATCTTTTCTATCTGAAGTTAGAAGAGATGACATAAATTCACAAGGGTAATGCGTCTTAAGGTATGCTGTTTGGTAAGCGATAGTGGCATATCCTGCCGAGTGGCTTTTATTGAAACCATAGCTAGCAAAGGGCATTATCCATTCCCATACTTGTTTAGCGACTTCTTTTTGTACACCATTTTCTGTAGCACCATCAATGAACTTGTCTTTTTGTTTCATCAAGAGCTCTCTGTTTTTTTTACCCATCGCCTTTCTTAATACATCAGCTTCAGCCAATGAAAAGCCTGCAAGATCTTGAGCAATTCTCATTATTTGTTCTTGATAGATGGGGATAGAATATGTTTTTTCAAGTATTGGTTTTAATTTAGGATGGATATATTCAACTCTTTTTTCTTTATTTTTTCTTGCGATATAGTCAGGGATCAGCTCCATTGGACCGGGCCGATACAAAGCTAATATAGCAATAATATCTTCAAATTCAGTTGGTTTTAATTGTTTTAAATATCTTTGCATTCCTCCCGATTCTAATTGAAAAATACCAATGGTTTCTCCTTTCTTTAGAATGTCATAGGTCTTTTTATTATCTAGAGGAATTTTTCCTATATTAATTTTTTCTCCTCTTATGACATATATCTTCGCTAAAGTATCTTCAATGATAGTCAGGTTTTTAAGTCCCAAAAAATCCATTTTAAGCAATCCAAGACTTTCAATTGATTTCATTTCATATTGAGTGACAATGCCATCTTCATTTTGACTGGGGTGTTGTAACGGAACAATTTCGTCTAATGGATCCTTAGAGATTACCACTCCACAGGCATGAGTAGAGGCATGTCTTGCCACACCTTCTAGTTTCTTGGCTATATCGATTAGTTCTTTTGCTTTGGAATCATTATCGTAGAGTTCTTTAAACTCAGAAACATTTTCCAATGTTTCAGATAGTGATAATCCAAAGGGGACCATTTTAGCCATTAAATCACAGTATAAATATGAATAATTAAGGGCTCTTCCCACATCTCTTATTACAGCTCGAGCAGCCATTGTTCCAAAAGTAATAATTTGAGCGACTTTATCGTGTCCGTATTTATCAGCAACATAGTGGATTACCTCATCTCTTCTTCTATCGGCAAAATCAAGATCAATATCAGGCATTGATATTCTTTCTGGATTTAAAAATCTTTCAAATAGTAGATCATATTTAAGCGGATCTATATCAGTAATATTTAGTAAATAGGCGACTAATGATCCTCCTACCGATCCTCTTCCTGGCCCCACTATTATTTTATTATTCTTAGCCCAATTAACTAAGTCTTGGACAATTAGGAAGTATGAAGCAAAGCCGGTTTTTTTAATAACTTCTAATTCATAATCAAGTCTTTCCATTACTTTTTCGGGAAGATGTTCTTCGCATTTACCTTTCATTCCTTCTAGGCAAAGCTCTCTAAGATATTCATTGTATTCTTTTTTTTCAGGAAGGGGGAATGATGGTAATTTTGTTTCGTCAAATTTGAATTCAAAATTACATAGGTCTTTTATTTTCTGTGTATTCTTAATTGCTTCGGGAACATCTTTAAAATTATCTGCCATTTCTTCGGGTGACTTAACCGAGAAGTCGTTGTCTTTCATGGTTAATCTTTCCGGATCATTTAATTTCGCACCAGTATTTATTAACATCAAAACATCTTGAGCTTCTAAGTCTTCTTTTCTTAGATAGTGGCAATCATTTGTAGCAACAAGAGGTATCCCGGTTCTTTTTGATATTTCTATTAATCCTTTATTAGCGATTACTTGTTCTTTTATATTAGGATGACTTTGTAGTTCAAGATAAAAGTTTCCTTTTCCGAATATTCTTTGATATTTTAAAGCGGTTTCTTCTGCTTCTTTAATTTTGTTATTAATTACTAGTCGGGGAATTTTTCCTTGTATGCAAGCTGAGAGTGCGATAAGGCCTTCGGAATGTTTTTCCAATAAATCTTCATCGGCACGAGGTTTATAGTAATATCCTTCGAGATTAGCTTTACTAACTAATTTTACTAAGTTTTGATAACCCTTATCATTTTTAACTAACAAAACCAAATGATGTCTTTTGTCATCAATATTGGGTCTTTTTTGGTCCATGGATTCTAAGGCCACATAGACTTCACAGCCTATTATCGGCTTGACCCCTTTTTCTTTAGCTTTCTTAACAAATTCAACGGCTCCGTATAGGACGCCGTGATCAGTTAGGGCGATTGAATCCATGCCCGATTCTTTTACATAGTCTAAAAGTTCATCAATTTTTGATAAACCATCTAGCAGAGAATAATGTGAGTGAACATGTAGGTGAGTAAAATCCATAATTTTTAGCGTAGCGTTTTTCTAACAACTAATCAATTATTCTGTTATATTCCAATCCTTCAAATATTATCTCACCTTTTATGCGACTCTCTTTCATAATCAGGGTTTCT
Source organism: Candidatus Nealsonbacteria bacterium (assembly GCA_019923605.1). Classification (NCBI taxonomy): domain Bacteria; phylum Candidatus Nealsoniibacteriota; species Candidatus Nealsoniibacteriota bacterium. Next base: position 56,592 of record JAHXGM010000001.1, read on the forward strand.
CCTATTTTTGCATTAAAAAGATTGAAATAACCCCAAAGATTCATTTTTTGAAAATCAGCAAGCCCTGAAATATAGGCCCATTCAAGATCAATTCCTTTTCCAATTTCTGCTTCTTGAAGAAAGAGGTCTCCGCAAACAGTACCACTATAAGTTTCCATGCTTATAATCTTTATTCCATTTAATTTTAATAAACCCTTTATCGTTGATTTATTTAAACTCAAAAATCCTTGGATATTTGATTTTTCAAAGCTTAGGTCGTTTTCGACTTGACCTTTGACTATGTTAAGAGAATTTTTAATTGTAACCTTAGTTCCCGAGATACTGCCAGATACCTTTACTTCTCCGAGATAGAGAGTGTTATTAACTACTGCTCCATCAAGAATTAGGTCTCCATTTATGGAAGTTTTTCCAAGATAAACACTTCCCAAGAAGACTGAATTTTTAAAATTGAGCCCACACTTTATCTCTCTATTGGATAGATTCAATTCTTGGATGGTCTTATATGAAAAATCTGCATCGCGTTTTTCAAATTCAGCCTCTCTTATCTCTTTTTCAGTATCTTGTTGTAATATTACTTTTTGTTGAAATTCTTTCATTATAAGCGAAGCGTATATAATATTTATAGTGTAGACTATTTCTGTATTATAGGTTAATATTGGCAAAAAAGGAAGATGTTATGAATGATAATTTTTGCTTTGAAAAAAGCTTGATGAAAAACAGAAGTGATGTTGTTGTGGGGCTGGATGAGGTGGGGAGAGGTTCATTGGCTGGCCCAGTAGTCGCGGCAGCTGTTTTCATTAGGGATTTTTCTATTTTCAAGGGATTAGATATTCGGGATTCAAAAAGAATGTCTGAAATTAAAAGAGAAAAGTTTTACAGTTCATTTATTAATCATCCTGCGATAGGATGGGGGATAGGATCTATTTCGCATACAGAAATAGATAGGGTTAATATATTGAATGCTACTAAAATGGCGATGAGAGAGGCATTACATAACCTTGAAAAGAAAGAATCCCTAAAAGCTCGGCAATTGGTTATAGATGGTAATTTTGGCTTGGATACTAGATTAACTGAACATTTGATTATAAAAGGAGACGAAACCATTTTGTCTTGTAAAATCGCAAGTATTATTGCAAAAGTGTTTCGTGACAGGTATATGGTTGATTGTTCAAAAGATTATTTAGAATATAGATTTGATAAAAACAAGGGGTATGGAACAAGGGATCAGATAGAAGTAATAAAAAGAATTGGCTTTTGTGATATTCATAGAAGAAGTTTTAGTGTAAAGATATTGTAAAAATAGATTTTCTATGATAGTATTCCTTGCAACTTTAATACTTGGAAGTGATTATAAAATTATTTAAATTGAATTATGGCCGTACCAAAAAAGCGTCATACTAAATCCAGACGCGATAAACGAAGGATGCACATCTTTCTTACAAAACCAGGACTTGGAACTTGTCAGAAGTGTGGGAAAGAAACTATGCCTCATAGAATCTGCGCTAATTGCGGATACTATAAAGGCAGGGAAGTGATAGATGTTTTGAAAAAATTAGATAGGAAGGAAAAGAAGCTTAAGAAAAAAGAAATCCAAGACGGTAAAAAAGTAAAAAAGGATTTGAGCATGGAAGAATTGTCCAAAAAATAACCAAGTTGCTCTTTTATGGCATCCAGGCACTTATCACGATCAATAGTTCTGCAATCTCTCTATGAATGGGATTTTTATGGCAAAAAAGATGGTAACTTAGAGCAGTTTGTAGAAAGAAATGTGGAAGAATTTGGACCGGGTTTAGAAGAGAAAAAGTTTGTCGGCGATCTTGTTAAGGGGGTAACAGAGAATTTAGAGAGGATAGATGATATTATAAAGATAGTTGCACCTGAATGGCCCATAGATCAGATTGCAATGGTTGATAGGAATATTTTAAGGATTGGACTCTTTGAACTTATATTCGGGAATCAAGATGAGGTCCCACCAAAAGTAGCAATAAATGAATCTGTCGAGTTAGCGAAAAACTTTGGAGGAGAGAGTTCGGGAAGATTTGTAAACGGAGTATTAGGAACAGTTTATAGGGAAATGAAAGAGGAAATAGATGATAATCAGAAATAACCATGAAGGACTTTTCTAACCTTGAAGAAAGAATAGGAATTAATTTTAAGAATAGGGATCTTTTAGCTCAAGCGCTTTGTCATAGATCTTATCTAAACGAAAATCCTAATTTCTATTTAGGACATAATGAGAGGTTAGAATTTTTAGGAGACGCTGTTTTAGAACTTGTCGTTACCGAAAGCTTGTACATTCAGTATCCCAAAAAAACTGAAGGAGAATTAACTAGCTGGAGAGCGGCATTAGTTAATACAAAAATATTATTTGAAGTTAGTAAAAAATTAGGTCTTAGCGAATTCCTTTTGCTTTCAAAGGGAGAATCAAAATCAGCTGGAAGAACCAAACAATCAATCCTAGCGAATACTTTTGAAGCCTTGATTGGAGCTATCTATCTTGACGGGGGATATGATTTATGTAAAAAATTCACTGAGAGCCATTTGATGCCTAGATTAACTGAGATTATAAAATTAGGACTTTTCAAAGATGCAAAGTCTAAGTTGCAAGAAGAATCTCAGAGTAGAGAATCCATTACCCCTTGTTACAAGGTTTTAGAAGAATGGGGACCAGATCACAAGAAAACATTTAGAGTGGGAGTTTTCATAGGAGATGATCTCATAGCAGAGGGTAAGGGATTATCAAAACAAGAAGGAGAAGAAGAGGCAGCCAAGAATGCTCTAATAGTAAAGAGATGGCATAACAATAATTAATTATTTTAAATTAAAAGAAATGATTACCATAAGATTCCTGAGAATAGGGAAAAAGAAACAACCGGTTTTTAAGATTGTAGTTACAGATAAAAAGAATCCACCAACAGCGGGTAGATTTATTGATGAAGTTGGTTTCCATAATCCCATTACAAAGGAAAACAGAATTGATAAAGATAAGGTTTTACACTGGATTAGTAAGGGAGCAAAACCATCAGACACTGTTCGTAATCTTTTAATAAAAGGGGGAATCATTCAAGGGCAGAAAGCTCCTAAACACAAAATAGTAGAGAAGAAAGAAAAGTTAGTTCAAGAAAAGCCCGAAATTAAAAAAGAGGAAGTAGTTATTGAAGAAAAAGAAGCAGAGTCTATCAGTAGTTGACTTTTTTTTAAAAAATATTAATACTAAGCTAGTAGCTTTCAATTACTTAATGTTTTAAGTATTGGAAGGTCGAGCTACTATGCGATTGGATGAAATTTAAAAACAGGGATTACTATGACGAACCAAACTCCCGATCAAGACTTCCTTGAATACATTGTGAAAGCTTTAGTTGATCATCCAGGTGATGTTAAAGTTAATCGCAAGGTAGATGAGATGGGCGTATTACTATCTCTTATGGTGAACCCCAAAGATATGGGTCAAATCATCGGAAGGGCTGGAACAACCGCCAAAGCGATTAGAAACCTGGTGAGGATAATTGGCTTAAAGAATCAAGCAAGAGTGAACTTGAAAATAGAGGAACCAGTTGGTGGGCAAGCCAGTGAGCCAGTTCCATCTTCTAGTACCAATTTGGAGGATTTAAATCTTTAAAAAGTTTTACAAAGACTGCGGAGCCGTGCTATATTATTAGTACGGCTTCTTTTTTTGAAGATGAATTTTGAAGTAATAACAATATTTCCCAATATATTCACCTCTTATAAAGAGGAGAGTTTAATATTGCGAGCGAGGAAAAAAAAGATTATTGATATTAATATTTATAATTTAAGAAGTTGGTCAGACGATAAGCATAAGACCGTTGATGATAAGCCTTTTGGGGGAGGATTAGGAATGGTAATGAAAGTAGATCCTATATTCAAAGCAGTTTCTGATATTAAGAAAGGAAAAAAATCTAAAGTGATTGTTTTTTCTCCTCGGGGAGAAAAGTTTAATCAATCTATGGCTCACGAATTTTCAAAATTAGATCAGTTAGTTATGGTCTGTGGTAGATATGAGGGAATTGATGAAAGAGTTTTAGACAATGTGGCTGATAAAGTAGTTTCAGTAGGAGATTATATTTTGATGGGAGGGGAATTGCCAGCCATGATAGTGATTGAAACAGTTTCTCGTCTTGTTCCGGGAGTTATAGGAAAAGATGAATTCTTAGGAGAAAGATTGAGAAATAAGGGTAAGAGTTTTATTGAATATCCTCATTATACTCGTCCGGCTATTTTTGAACCTGGTAAAGCCTTAAAAAATATAGGTAAAAAGGAAATTAAGATAAGGGGGAAGAAAATAAGTTCATCATCAAAATTAAAATGGCAGGCTTCCGAAGATCTTCTTCTGGGCGATCATAAGAAAATTGATAAATGGCGTAAGGAGAAGGGAGTAATTTTTTAAACAAACAATTAAAATAATTTAAAGATGAATAAAGAAAACATTGAAATAAATTACCATGCAAGATCTATAGATGAAGTTTTTGAAATTTTTTCATCTAATAAGAATGGCCTTTCAGAAAAAGAAGCAAACAAACGATTGGAGGAATTCGGTCCCAATGAAATATCTAAAAAGGAGGGGACTCATCCATTTTTTATATTCCTAAAACAGTTTCATAGTATTCTAATTTATATTCTTCTTTTTGCTGCTGCCTTGACCTGGTATTACGAAAAGATGATAGATACTTACGTAATATTGTTCATAGTCGTTGTAAATTCCATTATGGGATTTATACAAGAATATAGAGCCGAGAAAGCTGTTCAGGCATTAAGCCAAATGGTTGTTTTATCGGCTAAAGTTTATCGAGACGGGGTGTTTAAAAAAATAGATTCAAAGCTTTTGGTTCCAGGAGATATTATTGAAGTTGGGGAGGGGGATCGAATACCTGTTGATGCCAGGATCTTTGAATTAAAGAATTTTCGTACCGTTGAATCATCCTTAACGGGTGAATCAAATCCAACCAATAAAAAGATTGATGTATTGGACGCAGGAGTTTCCCTAGCAGATAGGAGTAATATGATTTGGATGGGAACTTTTGTGGCCGGAGGTCAATGTAGGGCTATTGTGGTTAGTACTGGAGAAGAAACTGCATTTGGCTCTATAGCAAAAGATATTGGAGTTATAAAAAAAGAAAGAAGCCACTTTGAAAAAAAGACTAGTATCCTTGCAAAGCAAATGGGAATAATAGCTATAATTGGGGCTATTATTACTTTTATAGTCGGGTTTTATATTAAAGGTATTGAACTTGAAGAAATATTATTCTTTACAATCGCATCTTTAGTATCGGGCATACCGGAAGGATTACCAGCCATTCTTATTATGGTTTTAGCGTTAGGGACGACCAGAATGGCTAAAAAGAATGTGATTATCCGTAGACTTCCGGCCGCTGAAACGCTTGGCGTGACGACCGTTATTATGACTGATAAAACCGGAACCCTTACAAGAAATACAATGAATGTAAGAGAGATATTTTTTGTTAAAGAAGATAATGTTGAAGTTACAGGTAATGGATGGGAACCAAAAGGAAGTTTTTGTCGAGATGCATGTAACTTGTCGCCACTTGAAGAGCCGGTTTTAGACAGATTACTTCACATTTCAGCAATTTGTAATAATGCAAAATTAATCCAGGAAGATTCTCGGTACAAGATTATAGGAGACCCGACGGAGGGGTCCCTAGTAGTTTTGGCTGAAAAAGCAGGATTGAAAGGTGATGCTATGGGTGAAAAAAAGATAGATGATATGCCGTTTAGTTCAGAATTAAAGTATAGGGCATCGTTAGTATCAATGATTAGAAGCGATAGTAAGGAGGAGTTGTATGCAGTTGGTGCCCCAGAATCAATTTTAGAAAGATCAACTCACTATTTATCAAAGGATGGTAAAATAAAATTAACAGAAAAAGAAAGGAAAATTATTTCAAAAAAGATAGAAGAAATGACCAGTAAGGCCATGAGGACTATCGCTATGTCATACAAGGTTCTTCCTTTAAAGCATGGTTCTCTTACTGATAAATTAGTCAACGAAATGGTCTTTGTGGGAGTTGTTGGAATTATTGATCCCCCGAGAGAAGAGGCAAGGGAATCGGTATTTAAAGCTAGAAATGCTGGAATTAGAGTTATTATGACAACAGGAGATCACAAGGGTACTGCTCTTGCAATAGCAAAGGAAGTGGGTATTGCTGATGAGGGATCAGAGGCTTTTTCAGAGCCTGAACTTTTAGAAATGTCAGATAAGCAATTTAAGAAAGTAGTTAGTGATGTTAATGTTTTTTCTCGCTTAACTCCATCGATGAAATTAAAAATTGCTGAGATACTTCAAGAAAAAGGTGAGATTGTTGCTATGACTGGAGACGGAGTTAACGACGCTCCATCGCTTAAAAAAGCAGACATAGGCATTTCAATGGGTATTACAGGAACTGATGTAGCCAGAGAATCTAGTGAAATTATTTTAGCAGATGATAATTTTGCATCAATTATAAATGCTATTGAAGAGGGTCGAATAATTTTCATTAATACTCGACAGGCTAGCACTTTCCTTATTACAACTAGTTTCGCTCAATATGCGACATTAATCGCGGCTTTACTTCTTTTTAGTTTTGAAGGACAAGCATTACTACCGCTTTTACCAACTCAGATTCTTTGGCTTAATTTAGTGACAGGTGGAGTCGCAGGATTTACTTTAGCTTCTGAGCCCGGACACGGCGATGTTTTAGATGGTCCTCCGCGAAAAAAGAATGAGAATATATTATCAAAAGAGATTATTCCTTTTTTGATTATGTTGACGATAATAATGACAACTATTACCTTGTCATTCTTTTCTTATCATTTAAATATTAATGGAGACATTAATAAAGCTAGAACAGCAGCCTTTCTGGCTATAGCGTCTACTCAGTTATTTAATGTATTGAATATGCGATCGATGACTCAGTCAATTTTTGAGATCGGCCTTTTTTCTAACAAATATCTTGCTTATTCCTTGGGATCTACAATAATTCTTCAGGTAATTGCTATATATTACCTACAGCCAATTTTTAATTTTGGGGCTTTAGGATACCAAGAGGTCATTCCTATAGTATTAGCTTCTTCGTTAGTTTTGTGGGCTGGTGAGATTTATAAGAAGATTCGATACAAGGTTATTGAAAAATAATTTTTTTGTGTTAATATAACCCCGTTCGGGTAGGTGGCAGAGTGGACAATCGCTCTTGGCTGTAAACCAAGCGCCTTCGGGCTACGGGGGTTCGAATCCCTCCCTACCCACAATACTTTGGGGGCGCCGAGATAGCTCAGTGGTAGAGCACTTCCATGGTAAGGAAGGGGTCCCGGGTTCAAATCCCGGTCTCGGCTCAAGATAAAAAACAATATTATGGCTACAAAAACAAAGAAAAAATCATACGTAAAATTTCAGTGTTCTATATGCAAAAGAATTAATTATCTTCTTAAGAAATCAAAGGGAACAGTTCCTGATTCAAAACTAGAACTTAAGAAGTTTTGCAAGTGGTGCCGTGCTCATAAAGATCATAAGGAAACTAAGAAATAGTAAAACGGGGGTGTGGTGTCAATGGTAGCACAACGGTCTCCAAAACCGTTAGTCTAGGTTCGAATCCTTGCACCCCCGCTCTTTATATATGACTTTAGATATTAAAAAAGATCTAAAATTCCTAAGAAAGAAATCTGAAGAAGTTAAGGAAGTTAATGAAGAGGTGAAGTCCCTTATTTCTGATATGATGGAGACAATGATTGAAAATAATGGAATAGGCCTTGCTGCTCCTCAAGTCGGACACTTTAAAAGAATTATTTTAATTCAATTTGATGAAGAGATTTTGTCTTTGATAAATCCTGTTATTATAAAAAAAGGGATAGAAACAGATGTGATGGAAGAGGGTTGTCTTAGTGTCCCGGAGTATTACCAGCCTGTTAGAAGAGCCACTAAGTTAAGCGTGAAGGGGTGGGGAAAAGAAGGTCAGAGAATTGAGTTGAACCTAAAGGGAATGGAAGCTAGAATCTTTCAACACGAATTAGATCATTTAAACGGTGTTATAATAATTGATCACCTTCCGTTAAAAGAGAAGATAAAAAGATTTATAACTGCGTCTTGTAAAAAATAGGGATAGAGAAATAATACAGAAATATCCGTCTTTGATGTATCTAAGGAATTTTGGATATATTTTTAAAAAATGAAGAAAAAAATAATCATTTTAATAGCTATATTTGGGGTGTTGTTATTGTTTGTGTCTCTTTGGGTTTATTCATCTGTCTATATAGCAACAGGAATTAATTCTCAAGAAATAATCTTTACCATTCCCCACGGAGAAAGCTGGAGAGTTATTAGTAGGAGATTAGAGGAAAGCGGAATTATCAAGAATTCATTATTTTTTAATCTTTATCTCTTTGTTTCTGGTGATTATGGTAGCCTTCAAGCTGGTACATATCTAATAGGGCCAAAATTAACCATACCGGATATTGTCAAAAAGATTTCTTCGGGCGATGTTCATCAGAGAAGAATAACCATAATTGAAGGATGGAAGATAACAGATATGGCCAAATATCTAAGCGAACTTGGCATTGCCGATAAAAAATTATTTCTTGAATTAGCGAATTCACCTCATCTTTTCAAAGAGAAGTACTCTTTTATAACCGAAGATCTAGATAATTTATCTTTAGAAGGATATCTTTTCCCTGACACTTATTTGATTCCTTACGGATCCACTGAAAGAGAGATAATAGAAATGATGTTATCTAATTTTGACAAAAAGATAACCGCCGAATTAAGGTCAGCAATAGCTAGTCAAAATAAGTCAATATTTGATATTATTATTATGGCTTCCCTTATTGAAAAAGAGGTAAGGACTTATGAGGATATGCGGAAAGTTTCTGGATTGCTTTGGAGAAGGCTAGAAATCGGAATGCCTTTACAGGTTGATGCGACAATTGCTTTTATTACCGGCAAGAATACAACAAGGATATCAATTCAAGAAACTAGAATTGATTCTCCATATAACACTTATCTTCATAGAGGACTTCCCATCGCTCCAATATCTAATCCTGGTATTAATAGTATAAAGGCAGCCATTTACCCAGATCCAAATGAATACCTTTTTTATCTTTCAAAACCAGACGGAGAAACGGTTTTTAGCAGAAACTTAGAAGAGCACAATATTGCTAAAAATAAATATTTAAGATGATTATGAAAATAGTTTTTGTTATTTCTTTTCAAGACTTTAGAGACGAAGAATATTTTGTTCCAAAAGAAATATTAAAATCAAAAGGATTTAGAATAATGACCGTAAGCAGTGAGACTGGTAAAGCTATAGGTGCTGATGGGGGAGAAGTAACTATAAATAAAAAGATTAAAGATCTTAATATTGAAAAGATTGATGCATTAGTTTTTGTTGGTGGTCCAGGATGTTTAAAGCATTTAGATAATGAAGATTCTTATCAATTAATTCAGGAAGCTCATTCTAAGAACAAATTAATAGCAGCAATATGTATTAGCCCTGTTATTTTGGCCAAAGCAGGGGTCTTAGAGGGTAAGAAGGCGACTGTTTGGTCAAAGCCATTAGATAAGAGTGCTATTGATATATTGGAGGAAAACGGAGCTATATTTGAAGATAGCGGTGTTGTTCTAGACGATAATATTATTACTTCTAAAGGTCCTGATTTTGCTAAAGATTTTGGCTTGAAAATATTTGAGGCATTGACATAAACAGTGGAAGAAGTTAGTATGTAAATACCGTAGACAAGAGGTTTCCTTCGGGAAATAAATCCTCTCGAGGTAAGTAATTCAATATTAATTTTGTAATTTCTTATTTGTCTGCGGGTTTCTCGCAGTTTTTTATTATTAACCATTAAAATATGCCTTTAACCAAAAAAAGAAAAGAGGAGATCATAAAAGATTTAGAGGAGAAGATAGATAGGCAAAAAGCAGCGGTCTTTATTAACTTTAAAGGGCTTAAAGCAGGCGATTTCGTGGGACTTAGATCCGAGTTAAAAAGTAAAGACTCAAATATTACAGTCGCGAAGAAGAGCTTAGCTAATATAGCTTTTAAGAATAAGGGGATAGAGATTGATTTGAGTAATATCAAAGATGAGCTTGGAATTGTTTTTGGGTTTGTTGATGAAATTATTCCAGCTAAAGTTATTCACAATCTTTCCAATTCAAAGCCGGAGATTAAGATTATTGGTGGAATAATAGAGAAAGAGTTAAGGACAGGGGAGGATATGGTAGCACTTGCTAAGTTACCATCAAGAGAAGAAATCCTTGTAAGAGTTGTTAGAGGAATTCAAGCACCAGTATCGGGGTTTGTTAATGTCCTTCAAGGAAACATCAGAGGTTTAGTTTACGCACTTGGTGCAATAAGAGATAATAAATAATTAATATTTAGATCCTTGGGAAATATAATCACAAGGTGATAATAAAAAAATATGACAGAAGAAAAAAAAGATGAAAAGAAAGTTGAAGTTCCCGCTAAGTTTGAAAAAATAGTTGGGGAGATTGAAAAGATGTCAGTTCTTGATCTTTCTGAGCTAGTAAAAGTGTTAGAAGAAAAGTTTGGTGTATCAGCATCTGCTCCAATGGTTGCTGCAGTAGCTGCTCCAGCCGTAGATGGTGGTGCTGAAGCTGAAGAAAAGAGTGAGTATGATGTTGTTCTAAAGGGAATTGGAGAAAAGAAAATTGAAGTTATTAAAGTAGTAAGAGACCTTACCGGAAAGGGACTAAAAGAAGCGAAAGACCTTGTTGACGAAGCAGTAAGTGCTCCTCAAGTTATCGCAGAAGCAGTTAAGAAAGAAGATGCTGAAGAGATGAAGAAGAAATTTGAAGCTGCTGGTGCTCAAATAGAATTAAAATAGTTCTATTTTAAAAACTTCCATATTGTTTAAGAGATAAATTTCTTTTCCGTTTAAAGAAACCGTGAAGTGAGTTAAATTATTAAATTTATCACTCTGGACTTGTTTAACAATATCACCCCTTTTGTTCGTTACAATAATTCTATTATGAGCGGGCTCCAAGAGGTAGATGTAGGGCAAATTAGAGAAGGTAAATATTTGTGAGATACTTTTAGGGAATGGATAAATGTTGAGATTAAAATTTTTATTGAAACTTCCGGCATAATATCTCCAGATAGTATTATCTTTATTTAAAATCCAGACGTACCCATCAACCGACATTGATTTAATGTCGGTCGGTTTTTTTGTATAAGAGCTAATCCAGTTTTGAGGGGATGAAGATACTCCTTGATATCTAATTACTTCTTTAGTTTCTGAGTCTAGAAAGTACATATTTGGTCCAAAGGATGAGAAATTAACCAATTCTATTTTGGGCGAACTTATTTTCAAAGAAGCTAAATGGTTTAGATTTTCATTTCTTAAAACAAAAAGATCGTTTGGTTTTGAGAAGAATACAAGCTGATTACTTACAATGGAAGCAGAGTCTATTCCTCTTTCTCCCTCAAGTTCTGTTGATAAATTTCTTCTTTCATTATTAGATAAGTCAATTTCAACTATTTCTTTAGAAAAGGGTGTAAAGAGATATAGTTTATTCCTATAGTGAATTATCTTTTGGGGCACAAAGTCTCGGAGTTCAAACCTGTGAACAAGTTCAGGGTCTTCAATTTGAGTCAGCATGCTCAATTCCTTCAGATATTCTTCAATTTCTAGCTTCAGATTATTAGCTTCCGGATGTGAAAAGTCTGATAATTCTTTTAGGGAATCCCTTAGAAGAGAAAAGGCTTCATCTCTTCTGTTTAAGGATGTTAGTCTTTGAGCTTCTTTAATATTTGATTTAATAATATTTTCAATAATTAAATCCCCATCTCTTATTCTTGACGTTTCTTCTTTTTGAAATATGAGAGCACCCATAATTAGGATAATTATTAAGATTAATAATAGTACTAATCCCTTCTTTTTGTTATCACCCATATCTATTCTTGGAAAATTTATCTTAGGTATATTTATTTTTGCCACCACTTTCTTCCTTCTTTCTTTTTTTGAAAATAATTTTATCACCGAAGAATGAACTTCTTTCATTGAAAAATCAACTTCTTTTTCCGGTTTGCTTTTTGAAATCTTTCCATTGGGGGCACCCTTGGTATCTAATAAGAAAAAAGCACCAGATATTTTTAGGAAGTCTTTTTTTATGGATCCAACTAATTCTTCAACTATTTTTTTATCTAAAAATGGGAAGTTGGATAATTCCTTAATTAATCCTTTCTTTTCAAAAAAATCATAAACATCTTTTGTCAGAACTGATACCCTGTCTCCCTTATTTATCCTTCCCGAAACTATATTTTCAAAAACTATTGGGCGAGCATATTCGCTTCCTTGGTCTTTTTTTTCATCTATTTCCCTACTTAATTCAATAACTTCATGGTACTTTATTAAGTTGATCTTAATATCACCGATTTTTGTTATATTAACCTCATTATCACGAAGCGTTATTATTGATAAATTGAGGTTTCCGAGCCAATTAACATTATTCTTTGATATTTCATTAGTCAAAAAATCATTCACTTTTTTGAGTGATTTCCTTAGTGCTTCTTCTGAAGAGATTGATTCGGTCGAATAGTAGGTTTTTTTGATAATCTTTATTATTTCAGTCAACAAACTATCAATTCCTGGTAAAGAGTTTCGTAATTCTCCAAGAATATAAAGATCTCCCAGATTTTTTTCAGGTTCCTTTTTGGGTTGATAAGATAAAGTTTCTATCCTACGATCTTTTATTCTTGGATTAAATTGAAATTCAAATATTTGCATAGTTTCAACGATTGCTATTATAATCTTTTTACTAGAATTAGACAAATAGCCCTTTTATTTTATTTCGTATATTAGGTCGGAGCAAAGTAGAAATATCAGTTAGCTGATAATTTAGACCAGTTCTTTCCTTGACTCCGTCCATACTGTCTCCAAGGATAATCAGGAGCAGGTCTGTCTTGTATCTATTTACTGGCAATATTTTAAGTATGCACCACTTTGACCCTGACTGTCATTTCTGCTTTGCTGGTACTGATATTTCTCCTTTGCTCCGACACCGGAATCAATATCTTTTTTGACCAAGAAAAATTGACCCGATGCCAGAAATTAGATCGTCCCTTAAGGTCTCTCAAGGGCCTAGGATTGATTAAAGTGAGCTTCCTATTAGAAAAGGAGAGGGGAGACCGAAGAGCAGATATAATAAGCCTCTGTCTCAAGAAAAGTTAGGAATATGAAAAGATTACATATATTTATTGGTGAAAAGGTTTAGGAGGAATATCTTAGAGAATTCACTGATTTTTCTATAATTAAGTAAAGATAAAACCCCGTAAATTTTACGGGGTTTTATCTTTTAATTTTTTTACTCTTCGTCGTCGACGCCTAAATCTTTATCTTCATCGTCGTCATCTTCATCGTCGTCATCTTCGAAGTCATCTTCTTCAAAGTCATCACTAATCACTTCTTCTTCATCTTCACTTACAAACGAATTTAATTCTTTATCAAGAATCATATTTTTTTATCCCTATAATGTTCCAAGAACATTGGCGGGGTTATTTTTAATAAAAACATTTGATGCGTAACACCGACCTTTTCATTTGTAAGCGTTATTATAAGAAAAGATAAATTCTTGTCAATGGATTCTTTTTGTTTTTAAATTACTTTAAATATTGTATAATAATTTTATGAAAGAAGCTGTTCAAAAAAGGAATATATTATCCCTCTGGATAGAGTGGTATTTCATTGATATTCCCAAGGGAATTATAAGGGCTTGGATGAATTTCTTGCGTTTTAATATGTATTTTTTTTCTATTCCATTTCTTGTTAGAACACTTTTTTCTTATTGGCATAAGACGAGATGGCATTACGGAAGAGGATTTAGTTTTTGGAAATATTTTGAAGCCGCTATTTCTAATTTATTCTCTAGATCCATCGGTGCGATAGTTAGAATTTTTTTAATATTACTAGGATTAATTATTGAAGTGGTTTTATTTTTTTCTGGCCTCTTCTTTTTAATTTTATGGATAACCATCCCTTTCATTACGATAATTTTATTTATGATTGGAGTTAATTTAATTTTTTAAGAATGGAGCTGACTAAGAATAATTTTAATTTAAAGAAAGCGGCTATCTATAAAGCAATAAAGCTTGAAAAAAATCCAATCTTTGGAAAAGCAGATATTTTTAAAAGAATTTCTTTTTTTCTTTTTATTTTAACCTTTCTGGCTTTTATATTATCTGGCTCATCTGGATTTGAAATAGGGTATTCAGATACTTTTCTTTTGGGATTAATGTTTCTTTTTTTTAGTTCTTTGCTATTTTTTTGGCAGATTAAATTATTTTTTAAGAATAAAATTAAGTTTCCAAGAATTAAACAAGACATATCGCTAGTCCTGGATAATCAAGATAATATTAATTTGGCTGGATTCTTGGAACTTGAAGTGGCCAGGGCTGTCTATAAAGCTTTAAGAAAAGCAGGAAGAGGATCTTTAAAAACCTCTGATTTTATATATTTTCTTTTAAAGGATAATAAAGAACTTAATTTTATTTTCACAAGACTAGAGCTGAATATTAATGAAGTGAAATCATTGTTAAAATTATTTAATTTAGATGATAATTCAGGTGGTAAGTATTCATCGGACTTTGCAGCAATCATTGAAGATTCGATTAATGAGGCGATAAATAGGGGGGCCAAGAGAGTCGGTGTTCGAGATGTTATAGTTTCCTTATCCGATCATTGCATGGTAATGAGAGAGATATTTAAGGACAAGAATATAGAAAAAGAAGATCTTAGGAGTTTAACTATTTGGCTTTATGGAATAAAGGATAAAGTTGAATATGATTCTAAATTTTGGAAATGGAAAAATTTAGTTAAAAGAGGGTCATTAGCAAAAGATTGGGCATCAGGATACTCCTTAATGCTAGATCGTTTTTCAACTGATTGGACTAAAATATTTAAAAGACAGGGTTTTCCGGAAATCATTGGACATAGTGAGGAGATAAAGATTATGGAGCGGGAGTTATCTCGAGAAGAATTCAATAACGTTCTCCTAATTGGAGAAGGGGGAACCGGTCGTAAAAGTATGATCTTTGAATTAGCTAGGAAAAGTTTTTTTGGGGAAAGTCTTTCCGGGATAAATTATAAAAGAATAGTTGAGATTGAACTCCCGTCTTTACTTGCAGTCGTAGAAAGCGATAAAGAGGCAGAAACTGTTCTAGATTCAATTTTTAAAGAAGTTGTTTCTTCGGGAAATATAATCTTAGTTATTAGCGACATCCATAATTTTATAGGTGGTGATTCAAAGCTTGGAAGAATAGATATATCCGGACTTTTAGGATCATATTTATCTTCGGCTAATTTCCAAATTGTTGGGATTACTGATCCTGCAGGATATAGGAATAGTATAGAGAATAGTTCTTTGTCAATACTTTTTGAAAAAGTAGAAGTCTTAGAGATATCTAATGAAGATACTTTAAGAATTTTAAAGCGAATGACTTTGGGTCTTGAGAATAAGTATAATATTATCATTTCCTATCTTGCATTAAAAACAATAGTTGATTATTGCTCGAAGTATATGCCCTCTAAGCCATTTCCTAAAAAGGCAATGGATCTCCTTGGTGAGGCAGTAATATATTTGTCACAAAAAAAAGAAAAAGTTTTATTGCCAAAACATATTGCGTGGATAGTTTCCCAAAAGACTAATATACCAGTTGGTGAAATGAAAGAGAAAGAGAAAGAGATTTTAATGAATCTCGAGGATCTTATTCATCAAAAAATTATAAACCAGGAAGAGGCAGTTAACGAAATTGCTTCAGGGCTAAGAAGGTCTCGCGCAGAGATTAGTGGTAGAAAAAGACCCATGGGTAGCTTTCTTTTTCTTGGTCCTACCGGAGTGGGAAAAACTGAAACTGCAAAAGCTTTGGCCGAGGTTTATTTTGGATCTACTAAAAAAATGATTAGAATTGATATGTCGGAATTTCAAAGTTTATCCGATATTTCAAGATTAATCGGGTCCTTGGAGTATGAAGGAATACTTACTACTAAAATTAAGGAAGACCCATTTGCGCTAATATTGCTTGATGAAATAGAAAAAGCCCATCCCGATATATTAAATATATTCCTACAAATATTAGATGAAGGACATGTTACAGATGGTCTGGGCAGGAGAGTTGATTTTAAGAGTTCAATTATCATTGCAACTAGCAATGCCGGATCCAACATGATACTTGATAATATTAAAGCTAACCGTGACTGGAATGAGCTAAAGGAAGATCTACTAGATTATTTATTTAAAGAAGGAATGTTTCGTCCAGAATTTATAAATCGTTTTGATGCGGTTGTTCTCTTTAAGTCATTAACTAAGGGAAATCTTTTAGATATAGTCCAATTGTTATTAAAGGATATTTGTAAGAATCTTGAAGAAAAGAATATTGAATTTATTATAACCCAAGAATTAAAAGAAAAGATTGTTGAGCTTGGATATAATCCTTCTTTTGGGGCAAGAGAAATAAAAAGAGTGATTCAGGGAAAGGTGGAAAATCAATTAGCATCTGCTATAATATCTGGAGAATTAAAAAAAGGTAGCAGAGTGATAATTGATCCGGTTGATTTCAAAATTGAGATTCAATAATTTCTTAAATTAAAATAATAACTTTATGCCAGAAGAAAAATATTTTGAAAAATGGGAGAAAGAAAATAAAGATATTCAGCCCAGTCCTGTCGAAAAAGATGTTAAGCTTGAGCAAGAACCAAAAATTGAAGACTCTAAGGCAGGAGAAAGGATAAAAGAACAGATGGCTGAATTACAAAAATCTGCTCCCAGCACCCCTGTTCATACAAGAGATGAATTTAAAGAGATTAAAATCCTTCCTTCAACCCAACAAGTCGGAGCCCTTCTTTCATTGGTCTTTAGGGATAATAAATTTGATCTAGCCCTTTCAATTGCAAAAGCTCTTGATAATCCAGCGGTAATGGATGAGTTTCATGATATTCTAATAGAAAGATACGAAGAATTAATAGAAAAAGGTATTTTAAAAAAGAAATGAATTTAACTGCTATTTATTTATACTCGGTTCCGTTTCTATTATTATTAATTTTTGGCTTTATTTTTTTAAATAAAAAGAAAGACGCTAAGATATTAAAGCAAGGAATGAATTTGGTTCTTTTATCAGTGTCCCTTCCCAGAGAACAAGAAAAAGATGAAAAGATACCACTAGAAGACTATTTAAAGACAGCGGAAAATTTCTTTGGTTCCTTATATTCGTTTAAAGACAAATTCTTTATATTTGAAATATCAGTGCATAGAGTGGGGGAGGAAATATATTTTTATATTGCAGTTCCAAGAAATTTGTCTGAGTCAGTAGAAAAACAGGTATTAAGTTTTTGGCCCAAGGCCGAAGTGTCAGTTGTTTCAGATTATAATATTTTCAATCCTACCGGTGCTTCAGTCGGCAGCGAAGCATCTCTTGTAAGTCCGGATATTCTTCCACTAAAAAGCTATATAGAATTTAAGACTGACCCAATTTCATCACTAACCAATGCATTAACCAAGCTTCAAAAAGATGAAGAGGGGGCCTCAATACAAATTCTTTTTGCACCCAGTAAAAAGAAAATATCTTCAAAAAGCAGAAAAATGGTAAATCTTTTACTGAAGGGTGAGGATTTTGGTTACTCCTTATCAGAAGCTAGAAAAGGATTTATACTAGAACTTCTCACGACAGCGTCCAAGGGAAAAGATAAAGAAAAGGAAGAAAAAAAAGAGGTTAGTCAACACCAGCAACAGTTGGCCAATCTTATTGCTGAGAAATCATCTAAGAGGTTATTTGATGTTAATATCAGGCTTTTGGCATCAGCTAAAACTAAAGAAAGGGCGGAGGCTATACTTTCTCAAATTGAAGTCTCTTTTGAACAATTTAATTCGCCTGATTTGAATCAAATAAAATTTAAAAGGCTTTCTCGAGGCAGGCTTAAGAATCTTTTTTATTTATTCTCTTTTCGTCTTATAAGCAATACGAGGAAAATGGTTCTTTCATCGTCTGAAATGGCAGGAATATTCCATTTTCCTTCTTCAGGTCTTGCTACGCCGTCTGTTAAATGGGTTAAGTCAAAACAAGCACCACCACCATCCAATTTACCAGATGAAGGGTTAGTACTAGGAAAAAGCTCTTTTAGGGGTGAGGAAAAAACAGTTCGAATGAAGGATGAAGACAGGCGTCGACATTTTTATATAATTGGTCAAACTGGAACCGGTAAATCTT
The DNA here is from genome assembly GCA_019923605.1 of Candidatus Nealsonbacteria bacterium. Taxonomy (NCBI): domain Bacteria; phylum Candidatus Nealsoniibacteriota; species Candidatus Nealsoniibacteriota bacterium. Next base: position 74,810 of record JAHXGM010000001.1, read on the forward strand.
GGTTTTTAAAAAATCTTATTCAGCAAGATATTAGAAACGGGAAGGGAATAGCTCTAATAGATCCTCATGGTGATTTAGCCGAGGATGTTTTAAGTTATATTCCACCGGAACGAGTTGAGGATGTTATATATTTTGATCCATCAGATACAGGGAACCCGATTGGTCTAAATATGCTAGAGTATGACCCAGCTTTTCCTGAATCAAAAACTTTTGTAGTTAATGAATTAATGGATATCTTTGATCGCCTTTATAATTTAAAGGCACAAGGGTTTGGAGGACCTATTTTTGAGCAATACATGAGAAACTCTCTTTTGCTTATCATGGAGGATACTGATTCGGGCAGTACATTGGTAGAGATACCAAGGGTTTTAGCCGATACCAATTTCAGAAAGCATAAATTATCTAAGTGTCAGAATCAAATTGTTAAAAATTTCTGGGAACTTGAAGCCGAAAAGGCCGGTGGTGATGCAGCACTAGCTAATATGGTTCCTTACATCACCAGTAAGATGAATGTTTTTATTGCTAATGATATGGTTCGTCCGATTATTTCTCAACAAAAATCATCGCTTAACCTTAAGGATGTTATGAATGGGCGAAAGATATTAATTGCTAACCTTTCTAAAGGAAAGATGGGGGATATAAATAGTCATTTATTAGGAATGGTTCTTGTAGGTAAAATATTAGTTGCTGCTTTCTCAAGAGTTGATATGCCCGAAGAAGAGCGAAAAGATTTCTATCTTTATATCGATGAGTTTCAAAATTTTGCAACTAAAACCATGGCTTCGATTTTAGCCGAGGCTAGAAAATATAGATTAAACATGATTTTTGCTCATCAATATATTGGTCAAGTTGAGGAGGATATAAGGAATGCAGTTTTTGGAAATGTTGGCTCAATGATGTCATTTAGAATTGGCCCAGAAGATGCTAAATTTCTTGTTCCTTCATACGATCCAATCTTTGACGAAAGCGATTTATCTAATCTTGATAACTATAATGCTGCTTTAAGATTATTAATTGGTGGCACCGTAACAAGACCATTTAATATTAAGACAATTCCACCTGATAAAGGAGATGATCGAATAGCTAAATTAGCTAGAGATTTTTCCAGGATTAAATATGGAAGAAAGAGGAGCTCTGTGGAAAACGAGTTATTCGAAAGGCTTGGCAAATCATATTAGTATTGTATAATGAAAGGAAGGAAATAAAATTAAACTATATTTTATGGAAAAAGAACCAAATACAGACAAAGGGAAACCTTCAGGAATT
>JAHXGM010000002.1 GCA_019923605.1 Candidatus Nealsonbacteria bacterium
TTGATACTCCCAAGCATTAAGAAGAAGACAAATAAATTCCATTTATGGCCTTTAGTAATAGCAGAGCTTTTTTTAAGAGCTTCTATTGGTCCTAGCCCCTTATCAACAACAAAGTAACCAAAAAACCAAAATTTAATTCCCCAAATAATTCCAGGCACAATTAACAGGAGCATTCCGCCAAAAATAATCAGACAATAAAGGATCAAAGCAAACAGATAGTTGAAGAACAAACGATACTGGGAGAATAGATCACTAAATCTACCCTTTTCATTATCAGAGAATTTTAGAGCGATTTTAAGCAACCCTATTGAAATTATTATAGTTAAAACAAAATCGGCAATATGAAAAACAACCAGAAAAATATTTGCTTCCAACGCCATATCCGCAATAATAGAAGGAACGATATAGAGCAGTCCGAAAACTATGAAAAGACCGATGAAAAAAACCAAGTTGCTTTTCATCGTATTCCATCCAAAGCGTATTGCTTCACCTTTAGAAAACTTTTTTGTTGTCATATTTTATTTTTTTAATTTGTTAACGATTTTTATTTAACGACCAATGTCAGCTAACGTTTCGGTATATTTGATGTCCCGTCTATGACTAAATTATATCATATTTAAATGAAATCACTAATAATCACTTAACTGGCTTTATTTTACCAATTTTTATAAAATTATCAACAAATTTACTTAGCGGTCGGACGAGCGAAAGAGTTGGGCTGATCAATCGGTAAAATCCTCTGGATTTTGTTCAAAGAAAGTTCTGACATCATCTACTAGACACCACACTTTAAGCCACTTAATATTTCAGGGAGACCCTACACAAAAGTGTGTCTGTGTGATAAAGCAAGTATATGAAAAACAATAACGACAAGACAACTAAAATGTTAGAAAATAGCATAAAAAGTTTAAGAGAAAATTTAGATTCATTATCAATGGATAAGTTTGTAGCAACAACCATTGAAACTTTAATGAACATAGAAAGAAATGAGTATTTAGAAGAAATAGACAATCCAAAAAAAGATAAAGGAAATGGCTATTATGAAAGAGCTATGAAAACTCTTTCCAGTAATTCTTTGATGGTGCATATTCCTAGAACAAGAGCTGGTTTATTCTCTCCAGCAACTCTTGAATTATTAAAGATAAACAGAGAAAAAGTTGATGAAATAGCATTATCTTTGTATAAGAGGGGGATGACTTCTCAAGATATTCAATCTTTTCTTGACGAAGTTTTTGCAGGAGGAATGTCTCCTTCAAAAATAGCGAATCTAGTATCTGTATTTGGTAAATTCAGAATTGCCTGGCAAAATGCAAAACTTGAAAAATACTACCAGGTAGTTTTCGGAGACGTTATCTTCGTAACAGTTAAAAGAGGAAATGAATACACTAAAGAAGGAGTTTTCATCGCCTATGGAGTCAGAGAAGATAATCGTAGAGAATTGCTTGTATTAGAGCTTAATCCTACGGAATCAGCTCAATTCTGGGGTGAATTATTGAGAGATCTAAAAGAAAAAAGAGGTGTTGAAGAAATTGGTCTTTTTATCGCAGATGGAATAAACTACTTAGAAGATGAAGTATCTAAAATTTATCCTAATGCGGATTTTCAGAAATGTGTTGTTCATAAGATGAGGAATATACTAACCAGAACATCTCCGAAAGACAAAGCTGAGGTTTCTATTGATCTCAAACATATTTTTGACAATTTTGATAAGGATGCTAAAGTAGAGACAGCGTTGAATAAGGTTGATTTGTTTTTAGAGAAGTGGAAACAAAAATATCCTAATTTCAAAAACTATTTGAAATATCCCATTACAAACTACAAACACTTTAAAAAGATTATAAATAATTAAGAACTCCAGACACAATTATTTGAACGGTCCCTAATTTTGGATCAAGAATACTAATGACTATGGAAGAAAAAATACAAAAAATTAAAGAAATAGTTCAAAAAGAATTATCCTGCTCTGGCCATAACATGGAGCATCTTGATAGGGTCTATAATCTTTGCTTACACTTAGCTGAAGGAGAACCCGATGTTAATTTAGAAGTTCTTCAAGTTTCTGCTCTCATGCATGATATTGCAAGAGTGCGCGAAGATATGGATAGTTCAAGGAATATTGACCATGCTATTTTAGGTGCCGAAATGGCCGGAGATATTCTTCTAGACTTCGGTTATTCTGAAGAATTTATAGAATCGGTTAAACATGCCATATTTACTCATCGTTTTAGGAATAATAATGAGCCAAAGACTAAAGAAGCCAAGATTCTTTTTGATGCTGATAAGCTTGATAGCCTTGGCTCAATGGGGATAGCTAGACTTTTTATGTTTTCAGGCCAACACAGTACGAAAATGTTTTTAGAAACTCCCCTTGATGAATATATTAAAGATAATCTTATGGGCGGAGATCCAAGTGGCAGAATTAAAGAAATTACAATTCATGCTCCGAATCTTGAGTTTGAGATAAAATTAAAATCAATGGGAGACCGCCTTTATACGTCAAAAGCTAAGGAGCTAGCCATAGGTAGGATAAATTTTATGGAAAAGTTTTTTAATAGAATGGAAAAAGAAATGAAAGGGGATTTGTAGTTGAATCGTTTAAAAAATTGTGTTAGAATTAAACAACATTATTAATTAATATAAAAAACATGAAAGGTTATATTGATAACATCGAAGATGTCACTAAAGAAAATGATAATTTTAGAAAAGTTCTTTATACTGGAAAGAATAGTCAGTTAGTGGTAATGAGCATAAAGCCCGGTGAAGAAATCGGAGAAGAAGTTCATGACCTAGACCAATTTATTAGAATTGAAGCAGGTCGTGGGGTAGCAATTCTAGATGGTGTTGAACATGATATTAGGGATGATTTTGCTATCGTTGTTCCAGCTGGAGCAAATCATAATATCATCAATACATCATCTGATAAAACATTAAAACTATATACTGTTTACTCTCCACCTGAACATAAAGATGTTGTGATACATGCAACTAAGGAAGATGCTATGGCAGACGAAGATGATCATTTTGATGGAGTAACAACTGAATAGTCATTGGAAATATTTAAATAAGCCAAGCGTTTCAATCCGCTTGGCTTTTACTATTCACTATCTTAAACCAAAATGATATTACATAGTAATATAGAAACATGATTACACTAGTATTTTTTGTTACCGCAATATCTGCTGTTTTTTATCTTCCGGTTTTTATACTTTTTAATTGAAGAAAAGGAACGATTTTTTCTTCAAAATATTTACCATTTTTTTATTAAGCATTGGACTTCAACAGCTTCTTTTTTCCTCTTGTGTTGATTTAGGCATAGTTTTCATATGCCTTTAGATTATCTAAAAAAGTGTAATACGAGCATACACATTGCTACTATTTTACAGCGTAGGTTTTGCATTTTAAACTTAGTGGTGTGTTTCGGGTGTTAATTTAGCACTTCCTTTTGACTTTTTGAACTTTGATGATATAATATGTCTTAATGAAAAATAGGATCAAAAAAGTAATAGTATTTATTCTTCCTTGTGAGGACAATAATTATCGGCCATTATTTTTAGATGGAAGACTTTTTGATTATTTAGCTTTATCTATAATCATTCTTAAGTTTATAGGTCTCCTATATTTCGTAGCGTTACCCGGAACTCCATTTTTTTCCAGTATTACTAGGAATGCATTAGTTCAAATGACAAATGAAGAGAGGAGATCGTTTGGACTTCCTCCATTAATTACTAGTCCTAAGCTAGATCAAGCTGCCATGATGAAGGCACAAGATATGATTGCAAAAGATTATTTTTCTCATTGGAGTCCCGATGGTAAATCGCCTTGGCACTGGATTACTCTTGCTGGTTATGATTATAAGTATGCAGGAGAAAACTTAGCCATGGGATTTTTAGATGCAAAGGATGTACACAGAGCTTGGGTTAATTCATCTACTCATAAAGCTAATATTATGAGCTCCAATTATGATGAGATTGGAATAGCCGTAGTTGAGGGAATTATTACTGGGCAAAGAACCTTTATTGTTGTTCAAGTTTTTGGAAAGATGAATCAAAAACCAGCACCTATAGCAGTAATTCCACCAACAGAAGAAATAATTAAAGATGTTCCTATTGAAATAGAAGATGATATTATTATTTCTGAAGAAGAGATTGTGGCAGCGGATGAAGATAATAAAGAGTCAGAGCAATTGATATTAGGATATTTTGATTCGGGTATATATTTTTCTAGTGGTGGCACTATTCAAGGTGCTAAGATGGGGTTGTTTGAATTTTTAATGCTAGAGTACGATGGAGTAGTTCAAAGGATTATATTAATATCATTACTTTTTCTAATATTTATATTAATAGTAAATATATTTATACGCTTTGATGTGCAACATCCCGACTTAATTTTTAAGGGTTTATTTTTCCTTGGATTATTCTTATTATTTAACTATTTAGATCAAGTAACTTTATTAAGGCTAATCTCGGGAGCTCCGTTAATTGGATAAAATATGGATCAGAATAAGAGATACGACGATAAAATAATTAATCGTGAAAAATCAAAGAATATTTGGAAGTTTTTTTTATTGATATTCATTTTTAATGTGATTCTCTTGAATTGGAATGATATATCTTGGATTTTTAATCATAGAGTTGCCCCAAAGGGAATACAGGCGTTACTCCAATCACAATCTCAAGAAAAAGAAGAGCCGGTTGAATATTTTGAAAGAGAAAATTCTATTGATATAGCGGCTATTAATATTACTGCTCCAATAGTTTTATCTCAAGGAATTAGCGATCGAGATTTTGAGATAGCCCTTAATAAGGGAGTTACTCATTTTCCTGGATCGGCTCTTCCCGGAGAAGATGGAGTTTTGATATTATTAGGTCATTCTGCGCCTTTAGGCTGGCCTAAAATTAACTACGATTGGATTTTTAGTAATCTTGAAAAGTTAAACGTAGGGGATCAAATAGATATATACTTCAATCAAAGACTTTTTGTCTATACAATAACTGAAAAAGTATTTTTAGAAGTTGGAGAAGATATTTCATCATCTTCATTGAATAAACCTGAAATTATGCTTTTAAGCTGTTGGCCTCCGGGTAAAAATATTAAGAGGATAGGGATAAGAGGTGTATTGACAAAATAATCTTTAGTGATATAATCATCTAGTAAGCAAGTTTTTTTAAAGAAGAAAGAGAATTTAACTCTTCTCTCTCTTTTTTAAAGAATTTAATCTTTTAAGATTAAATTTTCTAAAAAGGAAGTGATATTAAAAGGTAATGTATAGAAAAATGAAAAAAAATGAAAAAATAAGTTTAAAGCTAGGTTTGGTATTAGCCCTGCTCTTTTCCCTGTTTATTGGGAATTTGAGTGTCTTTGCTGGAACTGGCGGTATCTCACCATCAGTTACCACTCACAGTGCTACTATTGATCTATCAATCAAGAAATATGTGAGAAGTATTACTAGAAATACCGCTTGGCAAGAATCAGTAATTGTATCTCCTAATGAATTAATATCATTCTCTATTACAGTTACATCAACAGGTAATCAAACATTAAAGGATGTTAATATAATTAACGTCTTGCCTAAAAGAATCACTTACGTAGGAAATTTAAAAGTTGATGGAGTTTTGGTATCAGGCGGCGGTAAGGACGGACTGAAAATAGGTGACCTTTTATCGGGAACAACAAAAGTTATCACTTTTGATGCCAGAGTTAATTCAGAAGAAGAATTCGGTATTGGTTCTACAAATCTAATTAGTAGCACAAGTGCTGCTAGTGGAAGTTTAATTAAAAATGATACTGCTGGAGTTTTTGTAACCAAGGGAATTGTAGCCGGTGCTGCAACTATGGTGGCAACAGGTATTACCAACAACAAGCTGATAGACTTCATCTTCCTTCCATTTCTTGCTACCTTAATTCTTTTCCTTTTATTTAGAAAACATCTTGTTGTTCTAAGTGATTGGTTAGAGCAAAGAAAAGTATCAGTTCATGATACTGTAGCCAAAAAGAAGCTTGAGAAGATAAGATCTCAGTTGAAGGCGAAAGGGGGATTAAACTAGCTTAATTTAACAATCAAAAAAACCACCTTACAAAAGGTGGTTTTTCTTATTCAAGAAGCTTTTATTTGTGGAAAACTGTCAATTTTGAACGGGAAAATTAAGTGGTTAGATTTGTTGACTAAATGTATTAAAGTGGGGTATAGTAAATGCACGATGGTAGATTGTGGATAAAAGTGGGGAAAACCATCTAAGTCTGGGGATAACTATGTTTATAGGAGAATACACATATTCAATAGATGATAAAAAGAGATTGGCTCTGCCTGTTAAATTTCGTGGTCTGTTAGGGAAAAAAGCAGTAATTACCAGAGGACTTGATCAATGTTTATTTATCTTTTCGACTAAGGAATGGGAATCTTTAGCGGAGAAGATAAACAAGCTTCCTTTGTCCCAAGCTGATGTTAGAGGATTTTCAAGATTGATGCTAGGTGGAGCAATGGAAGTTAGCATTGATAGCTCAGGAAGAGTTTTGGTACCCGATTATCTTAAGAAGTATGCGAACTTATCAAAGAAAGTATCCTTAGTTGGTGTATTGAATAGAGTTGAATTATGGGATGAGGAGACTTGGGAAAAATATAAAGGAAAAACAGAGAAAGAGGGTGAGAATATTGCAGAGAGATTGAAAGAATTAGGAATATAGTTATGCATACGCCGGTTCTTAAAAAAGAAGTTTTAGAATACCTAGACCCTAGACCTAATGAAAACTTTATTGATTGTACCGGAGGAGAAGGTGGTCACACCTTTGCGATAATAGAGATGAATTTTCCCAAGGGTAAAGTTCTAGCAATGGATAAGGATAGCAGAAATATTTCAAAGATAGGAGAAGGTGCAAAGAATCAAGGATTTAGTGAGAGGATAATATTATTTAATGATAATTATTCCAATGTTAATAAGGCAGTTAAAAAGAGCAAGATAGATAAATTTTCAGGAATATTATTTGATCTAGGGTATTCAAGTTGGCATATTGATGAGAGCGGAAGAGGATTTTCATTTAGAAAGAAGGAGAAGCTGGATATGAGATACGATGAGAAAGATGAGATAACGGCTTGGGAAATAGTTAATTCTTGGCCAAAGCCGGAAATTGAAAAGATATTGAAGGATTATGGAGAAGAAAGATTTTTTAGATCTATTACCCAGGGAATTATAGATCAAAGGAAAAAAGAGAAAATAAATACAACATTTGATTTAGTGAAGGTAATTGAGAGTTCGGTTCCCGGTTCTTACAGAAGAAAAAAGATTCATTGTGCGACCAAAACTTTTCAAGCCTTAAGGATCACAGTAAACAGAGAGCTTGAGAATGTTAAATTAGCCTTGCCTCAAGCAATAGAAGTCTTAGAAGGAGGAGGAAGGATAGTGGTCATATCATTTCATTCCCTTGAAGACCGAATCATAAAGAATTTCTTTAAAGAGAAAGCATTGGAAGGAAAGTTGAAAATATTGACTAAAAGACCGGTTATTGCCGGTGAAGAAGAAAGAAATAATAATCCAAGATCAAGGTCGGCAAAATTAAGAGTAGCAATAAAATTATGAAAAAAAACTCCCTTTTTAAAAAATCATCAAAGCAAGTAAAGAAATTTTTTAACGTCACATTCCTTTCAAAGATTGGCGCTTTTACAGTTCTTTTTATGTTAGGATTCTATCTGTTCCAAGTTACTGAAATGACTAAAGAAATCCATGTAGTTCGGGAATATGATAATGAAATGAAAAGAATCCAGGAAAAAAGTAGGAAAACGGAGTACAGTTTTTTAAGAGCAAATTCACTTTCTCGTGCCGAAGATTTTGTAGAGACTATGGGCTTTCAAAAAGTTAATAATGTTCACCATATTCAAATTTCGGGTACTCAGATTGCTGCAAGATAAATTTTGCTATTATACTCTTTTAATCGCCGGCCTTTTTTTAGGTTGCGGTCGATTATTTTTAATAAAAGATGATTAAGTCCAGACCAAATTTCTTGTTATCAATCTTAATTCTTTTTAGTTTTGTCATTCTTTTTAGATTAGCTCAATTTCAGATAGTTGATAATGATTATTGGAGGGCTATAGCTAGGGGTCAACAAAGGCAGTTTTTACAAACTCAAGGAGAGAGGGGTAAAATATTCGCGACTGATAGAAATAATAATCTTCATCTAGTAGCTACTAATAGGAGTTGGGAATATGTCTATATTTCCCCCGGTGATATATGGAGAGGGGGTGGGGATCCTGAAGAAATTTCTCAAAGGTTGGGGGAAATTTTAGGAATAGAAAGTGCTTCAATACTTCAAAGAATAAATAAAAGAGATAGTTTATACGAGTTATTAAAAGTTCGATTAACCCCACAAGAAGTAAGAGAAATTAGAGAAGCTAATTTCCCCGGAGTTTATATCAGGAAAGATCTTTTGAGGTATTACCCTCATGATGAATTTGCATCACATGTTATCGGATTCGTTGGAGGAGAGGGTTCCGGTCAGTACGGAGTAGAAAACTATTACAACAGCGTTTTGACGGGATCTAAGCGGTACCAAGAGGTTGATAGATCAGCGAGCGGAGTAATCAGCAGAATTTTTAGTCCATCATCTGATAAAGGTGAGGATTTAATTCTGACCATTGATTATAATATACAGTTTATGGCGGAAAAATTACTAGAAGAAGCTCAGGAAAAATTAAATATAGAAGGAGGCACGATAATAGTTAGTGATCCTCATGATGGTAGAATATTAGCCATGGCTAATTTACCTAAATTTAACTTAAATGAATATCAAAAAGAAAGCGATTTTAGAACATTTAAAAATTCGGCCATACAAACTATCTTTGAACCAGGATCAATATTTAAATCAATAACGTTAGCCATTGCCCTAGAAGAAGGCAAAATAACTCCAGAAACAACTTACCAAGACCAAGGATTTGTTCAGATAGGTGGATTTACTATTCGTAATTTTGGCCGAAGAACTTGGGGTAATATTAATATGACAAAGATGTTGGAAAGATCGATTAATACCGGCGCCATTTTTGCCCAACGTTTAGTTGGGCATGATGTCTTTAAATATTATTTGGATAAATTTGAACTATTTAAACCTACCGGAATAGATCTTCAGGGAGAGGTCTATTCATCAAATTTGAGTTTTAAACGAGGCTATGAGGTTAATTATGCCAATGCCTCATTTGGTCAGGGAATAGAATTTACTTCAATTCAAATACTTAAAGCCTTTTCAGCGTTAGCTAATGGCGGTAGATTGGTTAATCCCCATGTTGTTTATCGAGGTGATTCTGTAGAGCAAGGAGAGAGAGTTATTTCTAACAAAACATCTTCTCAAATTACATCAATGATGATTAGTGTGACTGAAAATGGTTCCGCAAAGAGCGCTCGAATACCAGGTTATTACGTGGCTGGAAAAACTGGAACTGCTCAGGTTTCTTGGGCAGCTCTTGGTCAATCTAGGCGAGGTTATTCTGATAAGACTATACAAAATTTTGTTGGATATGCTCCAGCCCTTGATCCTGTTTTTATAATAATTGTTAAATTACATAATCCTAGCACCAAAACTGCTGAATTTTCGGCAGCACCTATTTTTAGGGAATTAGGTAAGTATATCTTGAATTATTATCAAATACCCCCAGAAAGATAAGAAAATGAATTTATTTTTTAAACTATTATTTTTAATAAAAAAACCAAAAGTGGTCGTTGTTTTTGATCAAGGCCTTTTGATTAATCCTTTGCTATTTAACATTTTTGAAAATGAATATGGGATTAGTAAAACTTCTCTTGAGTCAACCAGCATTCTTGGATTGTTTAGAAATTACCCGCTAATTGTTAAATGGGATGGAAAAAAAACAAAGATAATAAGTTTTTTGGTTCGTCATTCATCTTTTCCAATACTTTTACTGAATAATATTCCAGAAAATAATAACGATTTTTATTCTCTTATAAAATCTATTCCTCGAAATGGATATCTTATCACTGATCTTGATAGTCTAAAGAATCTAAAGCGAGTAGGTGAATTGGGAGATATTAATTTCATATCAACTGGTTTTGATGAGAAATCAGAAGTTTGGGCGAGTGATATTAATATTGGAACAGAAACTAACTTTAAATTAAGATATGGTGGTGATGCTATACCATTTTGGTTTGATAGGGAATTGGCCGAAGAGGAGATAATGGCGACATTACTTGCTGTTGGTTCGGCTATGGTATCTGGTATTAATTTAGTTAAAATATCTCAAATATTTAAGGGTTAGTCAGTTTACAATTAGACTAATTATTGTTATTATCTGTACAGCTCATTTATATAAGAAGGGGAGGTGGAAAAAAGGGGGGATTAAAAATGAGAAGAATGAAAGTCTTTGAGAATGAAACCGGCGTTGTATTGCCGGATAAGTTTGAAAAGGCGAGAGTTCTCATCTTGCAGTTAGATGTTAAAAAACTGCAAGATGTGATTTCATTGACGAATGAGTGAAAATAAACTACCCCCCCTTCTTTTTTTGGCCCCATCGTCTAGCGGTTAGGACTCCAGATTCTCAATCTGGCAACACGGGTTCGATTCCCGTTGGGGTCACACTATTTAAGATGTGTATTTTGACATATCTTTATTTGATCAAAAATGCTTAAAATAATATATGCTACATCAGTAATTGTCGGAACTATTATTGGAGTGGGTTTTTTTGCGATACCTTTTCTTACTCTAAAAGTCGGTCTTTGGGTTATGTTAGGGTATTTTTTTGTGCTCGGAATCGTTGCAATATTAATCCATTACTTTTTAGGAGAAGTGGTTTTACAAAGTCCTGATTTTGTTAGAATTCCCGGATTTGCAAAAATATATTTGGGTAAGTGGGGTTATAGAATTGCTTTAATTTCCGGAATCCTTGGTCTTCTCGGTGCATGCTTAGCTTATTTAATATTAGGAGGTGAGTTTCTTGCAGCTATTCTAATTCCAATTTTTGGAGGTAGTGTCGAGATGTATACTTGGCTATACTTTACCCTCGGAGCAATTCTTATCTTTGTGGGAATTAAGGCAATAGATAAAGTTCAATTCTGGGGTATCGTTCTTTTCTTATTAGTTTTAGTCGGTCTTTTCTTTAGGGGTAGAGACCATATTGATGTTTCTAATTTTCTAGTTTTTGATATTGATCGTTCGTATATTTTTCTTCCTTATGGAGTAGTTCTTTTTTCGCTTTGGGGCCTTTCATTAGTTCCGGAAACAGAAGAGTTATTGGGCAAACAAAGGTTATTATTAAGGAAAATTATTCCAATAGCGATAATTATCCCGATTATAGTTTATATTTTCTTTACCTTTATTATTCTTGGCATAACTGGAGAAGCAACTACTGAGTCAGCCTTAACGGGTCTTCAAGGAATATTTGATAGCGGAACAACAGCCATGATACTATTTTTGGGAGTGATAACTACATTTACATCATTTATTGCATTGGGGTTAACTCTTAAGAAAATATTCTGGTTTGACCTAAAGATTCAAAAGAACCTTTCATGGTTTATAGCCTGTTTTATTCCAATCTTTCTATTTACCATAGGATTTAAGGATTTTATTAGAGTAGTTGGATTTGTTGGTGCCGTTATGTTGGCCGTAGATGGTATCTTGGTGACCTTAATGTATCAGAAAATAAAACCACCTAAAGTAAGATTTATTACTTATCCCTTGATTGTCGGTTTAATTTTAGGAATAGTATACGAATTGATATATACTGCTAATATTATTTAATTATGTTGATTCTTCATATATTTATCTTTCTTCTGTCTTGCTTATTCTTAGTTCTTTCAGCTAAGTGGTTTATTGATTCTTTAACTGGTATTGCTAAATGTTTGGGTTGGAAAGAATTTGTTGTTGCTTTTTTTACAGTTTCTTTGGGTGCAGTAGCGCCGGAATTTTTTATTGGAATTAGTTCAGCCATTAATGATATTCCCGAACTTGCATTTGGTAATATTATAGGCCAGAACATATTTCTTTTAAGTTTTACCATTGGAGTCTGTGCCTTGGTTCTAAAGGGTGGGATAGAGGTTGAGAGTAAAACCGTAAGATCTGGATCGACTTTTGCAATAATCGCAGCCATATTGCCCCTCATTCTAATTTTAGATGGAAATCTTTCTAGGTCTGATGGATTTATTCTTTTATCCTTTTTCATTGCCTTTATATTTTGGCTTTTTTCAAAGAAAGAGCGATTTAGAAAAATTTATGAGGGAGCTGAAGAACAAAAGGGGCTATGCGCTGTTTTTAAGAACTTTGGAGGGTTGATTTTGGGATTAGTTCTTATCGTTATTAGCGCTGAAGGTATAGTTAGGTCATCAATTATTTTTTCTGATATTTTAGGAATTTCACTTCCAATGATTGGAATTCTTATTGTAGCAGTTGGAGTAGGACTGCCTGAAACATACTTTTCTGTAATGTTAGCTAAAAAGGGTCAGTCTTGGATGATATTAGGTGGTCTGATGGGAGCGATTGCAATGTCTTCTACTTTAGTTTTAGGCTTAGTGGCTATAATTAATCCTATTAATCTTGATCTAGCAGAGATTCCATCTCTTGTTGTGGCAAGGGTATTTCTTCTTATTTGTGCATTGCTTTATCTCTTTTTTGTTAGAAGTGGAAAGAAGATATCAACCAAAGAAGGAATTATATTGTTATCAATCTATATATCTTTTGTTGTTCTTGAAATTTTGATTAAATAGTGTTAGTATTTTTTCAGATATGGGTGATTATACTTATTTGATCCTTGTTAATGTGCTATTTTTAGTCTTGCTTCTTGCGATGGTAGTTTTGTTTTTAAGAAAGTCAAGAATAGATTATAATCAAAGTCAAGAAATAAGGGACTTAGAAAGAAGGATAACTGACCTAATGATTGGTCAATTAAATGAAATAAGGGGTAGTGTTGACTATACTTCAAAGAGTATGTACGACCAAGTCTCTTCATTTACCGAAGAAACAGTAAGAATAATAGAGGGATTAAAACAGGTACAAGCGACAGTAAGTGATATTTCATCTTTTCAGGATATCTTTAAGAAACCTCAGTTAAGAGGGCAGTGGGGAGAAGCCTCTTTAAATCATCTTTTAGGAGAATATTTCCCGGAAGACTTTTATAAAATACAATATTCTTTTTCTAGCGGAGAGCAGGTGGATGCTATATTAAAACTTCCCAACGATAGATTGCTTCCGATTGATGCTAAGTTTCCTTTTGATAACTTTGAAAAAATGATGAAAGCAGAGTCAAAGGAGGAAAAAGATATTTTTAGAAAGAAGTTCATTGAAGATGTTAAGTTTAAGATAAAAGATATCTCTTCGAAATATATTCTTCCTTCAGAAGGAACTCTTGATAGGGCACTAATGTATATTCCAGCGGAAGCAGTGTTCTATGAAGTAATGTTCAATTTAAAAGAAGAGGATATTGCAAGCTATGCTTTAAAGAATAAAGTGATTGTGACTTCTCCCAATACCATTTATTTGACTTTAAAAACGATAATAGATTGGTTAAGAGATGTTCAGCTTTCAAAGCAAACTCAAGATATTCTTAAAAGACTTGAGAGAATTCAAGAGGATTCAAACAAGTTAGTGGATGATTTCAGAAAGACCGGTTCTCATTTGAGAAATGCCGTATCAAGTTATGAGAATGCAGAGAAAAGACTTTCTTTGCTCTCTCAAAGAGTTGGAAGGATAATAGAAGGGCCTGGAAATTTAAAAAAGTTAAAAAATAACGAAGAAAAATATGATTCAAGCAGTGATTAGAACCGGAGGAAAACAATACATTGTTTTGCCTGGGCAAAAAATAAAAATCGAAAAACTGGATATTGAAGAGGGGAAGGATGTTTCTTTTGATGAAGTCCTTCTTGTAAGAGACGGAGAAGATGTTAAGGTAGGAACTCCTTTGGTTGAGGGAGCCAAAGTAACTGGAAAGGTTTTAGCCCATGATAAGAGGGACAAAGTAATTATCTTTAAGTATAAGTCTAAGAAAAGATCTAGAGTTAAGAAAGGACACAGACAACCTTTTTGTGAAGTTGAGATTACCGAGATTAAAGTTAAGTAGAGAAAACGGCCATTGGCCGTTTTTTATTTTCTTCCCTCAAGAGCAGATCCAAGAGTTTCGTCATCTATATATTCTAGTTCTCCACCCGTTGGAAGGCCTCTAGCTAAGCGGGTGGTTTTTATTTTATGAGGTTTTATCAGTCTTTCTAGATATAGGGCGGTCGTTTCCCCTTCAGGAGTAAAGTTAGTTGCAATAATTACCTCTTCAAAGGGCGAATCTTTTAGGGTCTGATTTAATTCTTGAGTTCTGATTTTCTTAACAATTGCCTTTTTAAGCGGTGAAAGAGTTCCACCGAGTATGAAGTATAGTCCTTTATATTTTTTAGTTTGCTCAATTGAAAGGAGATCATTTTCTTTCTCAACAATGCATAAAATTTTTCTATTCCTGGAAGGGTTCAGGCAGATACCGCATAGACTATCTTCTTCAGATGATATTTCAAAATGATTAAAGCAAAAGCTACAAGTTTTTATCTTTTTTCTTACATCTTCTATACTTTTTACTAAATCATTTATTTCTTCATCAGAAAGATTGATTATATAAGTTGAAAAACGATCTGCTGTCCTAGGGCCGATCGTTGGGAATTTTGAGAATATCTCAATTAATTTTTGTATTGATCTGGGACGTAGAGTCATTATTCTTGGTCTTCGTAATGTGTTTCCATATTTTTAAAACTGGCTGTTTTCTCATCAAAGAATAGCTCTACTTTTCCAACCGGACCATTTCTGTGTTTGGCAATAATAATATCAGCGATATTTTTTCTTGAGGATTCAGGGCGATACTTATCTTCTCTATGAATGAAAAGGACCACATCTGCATCTTGTTCAATGGAATTTTCAACGATAATGCCATTAGCAACGAAATTATGCAGACCTGGTACTGTGGCATCGTAAACCTCTTCAACACTAAGAGGTTCAATGGAAACTATTTCATCCCAGAAAATGTCGGCTTTAGTCATATTATTTTCCGAGCTTTTAATATCCAACCTTTTGGGGGTGGCGATATGATCTCCTACTTTAAGCTCATCAAGTCGAGTCCATCCGCTCACTTTCCAGAAGGGATGATTGGCGGAAGCCTTGATTTTTTTTCCGCTCCTAGTTTTTAGTCTGTAAATCATTTTTTTGCCGGTCGGGAATATTTTTGACATCTTACTGGCGACCACGCGGTAATCTTCATTCATGCTGTAAATCGGCACATCGGTATGCCCAACCAAATCTTTTATCGCAACAAGTTCTCCCGTGTCGGATAGATGAATGAGCGTATCTCCCGCAAGACATCCGGACTCTCTTAAGTCGGAAAGTCTTGGTATTTGAGGGGTTCTTTGTTCAACTGCTCTTGATAATTGAGATAGCGCCAGTACCGGAATATTTAATTCTTTAGCTAGTCCTTTTAATGATCTGGAAATTTGGCTCATTTGTTGAACCATTGATTCATAATTATTTCTTCCTGAATCCATTAGTTGAAGATAGTCAACAACAAGAAGATCAAGACCTTTATCAGCCTGAAGTCTTCTAGCCATTGCTCTCATTTGAAGTATATCGGAAGTTGCAGAATCATCTACATATATTTTAGTTTCAGAAAGAATGCTTAGGGCGCGTTGTATTCTTTGAAAATCATTATCGTCACCACTCTCTGATAATTGTCCGGTTCTTAATCTCCAAAGATCAATATTTGCTATGGATGAAATGAATCTATCAACGACTTGATCTCGGGACATCTCAAGGCTAAAAATGCCAACTGAAGCTTTTTGATTAATGGCTGCATTAAGAACAGCATTAAAAGCGAGAGATGATTTACCAAGGGATGGTCGTGCTGCTAAGATAACGAGATCTGATTTTTGAAACCCTGAAAGCATATTATCCAGTCTGTGAAATCCAGTTGGAACTCCTCTTATTGATCCTTCAAACTTGGAAAGCTTATCAATTCGTTCAAAAGTTTCTTCAAGGCTATCTTTTACTAAAACAAAGCTCTGACTCATTGAATGCTCTGAGATGCTAAATATTTTTCTTTCAGCAAAATCAAGGATGTTATCTACTTCTCCATCTGAACCCTCATAGGCCAGTGATCCAATTTCCTGACTGGATTCAATAAGGTCTCTTAAAATTCTTTTCTTCTGGACTATCTTGGCATAGTTTGTAACATGGCTTGCAGTTGGAACAGAATTAACTAATTCAGAAAGGTAAGTACTACCTCCAGTAGATTCAAATTGTCCTCGCTCTTTTAATAAAGAAGAAACAGAAAGTAAATCTATAGGCTCTCTTCTTTCAAAAAGAGTTAGAATTGCCGAGTATATATCTTGGTGGTTTCTCTTGTAGAAATCCCTAGCTTTAAGAAAATCAACCACTTTAACGATAGCGTTTTTATCTATCATTAAAGACCCAAGCAATGAATGCTCAGCTTCTACGTTTTGTGGTGGTAATTTATATTGGTTTTGACTCATAACGATTTAATTATACAGCAAAAAGTGGATATATCAACGAGGTCTTTTTTTAATAATAGCATCACTTCCGGCATCTTCTACTATATATCCTAATTTTTCTATTTCTTCCCTTACTTCATCAGCTTTTTGCCAATCTTTATTCTTGCGGTATTTCTCTCTCTTTTTTGATAATTTCTTTATCTCTTCTGGCGCTTCTTCATCTTTTTCTAATTGATCCAACTTTAATCCAAAGATTTTATCAAATTCAAGAGCTAAGACATATTTCTCATTATCGTTAAGTTCGCTTGATTTAAGTATTTTCCAAAGAAGAGCCAAAGCCTTAGGTGTATCAAGGTCATGATTTATACTATCCAGGAATTCTTTTTTGTATTGATCAATCTTTTCAGTTGAAAACCCTTCTCTTTGATCTAAGTTTTTTACCTTACTATAGAGGGAATAAAGGCTGTTCTGGGCATTTTCAATAGATTCCCAGCTAAAAGCTAGTTCTGACCGATAATGTGCTCCAAGGCACAAATATCGGTAAGCAAGGGGATTGATGTTTTTTTCAATTAACGTCTCAACTCTAAGGATTTCACCTTTAGATTTTGACATTTTTTTAGTTTTTAGAATCAAGAATTCATTATGTAGCCAGAAGTTAGCTAATTCCTTGTTGTATATAGCATCTGATTGGGCAAGCTCATTGGTATGGTGGATTTGTATATGATCTATTCCTCCGGTATGAATATCAATTGGTACCCCCAGTTCTTTGGCTGCCATTGCAACACATTCAGTATGCCATCCCGGAAAACCTATGCCCCAAGGGGATTCCCATTCCATTTGTCTTTTTTCGTTTTTTGGGCTGAACTTCCATAGAGCAAAGTCAGTTATATTCTTTTTTCCATCTACCATTTCAACCCTCGCTCCAGCCTTTAATTCAACTTTATCGCTACCCCAGAGTTTTCCATAATTATTAAGTTTTGAGGTATCAAAGTAGACCCCATCTTCAATGATATATGTAAAACCTTTTTCTTCCAGCTTTTTGATAATATCTATTTGTTCAGGGATATAGTCAGTGACTTTAGTCCAGATTGAAGGGTCCTTTATATTGAGTTGTTTTAAGTTTGTTTGAAAAGCTTTGGTGTAATACTCTGCCACTTCCCACACCGTTTTATTTTCTCTTTTAGCTCCTTTTTCTAACTTATCCTCTCCAGTATCTTCATCTGAGGTCAAATGACCAACATCAGTAATATTTATGACGTGTTTTACTTTATACTCATTGTATTCAAGAGTCTTTTTTAAAATATCTACAAAGATATATGCTCTTAAATTTCCGATATGAGCATACCAGTAGACAGTTGGTCCACAAGAGTACAGTGTGACCTCATCTTTTTTAATGGGCTCAAATACTTCCTCTTTTCTAGTTAGGGTGTTATATAACTTAATCATGATTACACTTTACTATATTGACCTCTCAAAATCAATTTAAAAAAAGACCAGAGAAATATATCTCTCTTGGTTTCAAGTTTCTATTGCAACTTAATTGTTAACTAATTTAATAGGAACATTAAATATTTTTATTGATTTGGGTGTTTTGAATTTTTTAATAGCCCTTACTTCAATTACTGTCAGCTTATATTATACTCTATTTAAGTCCATTTCTCTCTTAGTTGCTGCAACAAACAGTTATTTCTGGAATAAACATTGGACTTTTAAGTAAAAAGATAGTATCTTTTCTTCAGGTGAGTTTAGTAAGTTTCTTATTGTTACTCTCATTGGTTTCATTATTAATGTAGCTAGTGTCATTTTTGTAGTTAATATAATTGCTCTTCAATACGGAATTGATGGTGTTATATGGGCTAATGTCGGGGCATTTGTATTAGTCTAAATTTATAATATTTAAGAAATAATGAATAATCTTGTTTTTTATAGAAAATACAGACCAAAATCTTTCTCTGAGGTTGTTGGGCAGGAGTATATTATCAAAACGATTACTAATGCTATTTCCTCAGAAAAGGTTTCTCACGCTTATCTTTTCTGTGGTCCCAAGGGATCAGGAAAGACTACTGTAGCAAGACTTTTAGCTAAGGCAGTCAACTGTGAAGATATGACCGGATTTGAGCCTTGCAACAAGTGTGCTAATTGTATTGAGATATCTAGAGGTGCTTCAATGGATTTATTGGAAATAGATGCGGCATCTCATAGGGGAATTGATGATATTCGAGAATTAAAAGAGGGAATAAGGTTTGCCCCTACCAGATCTAAGAAAAAAGTATATATCATTGATGAATCACATCAATTAACAAAAGAAGCATCTAATGCTCTTTTGAAGATGCTTGAAGAAGCACCGGATCATGTTGTTTTTATCCTTGCTACCACTGAGGCACATAAGATGATTCCAACTATTATCTCAAGATGTCAAAGGTTTGACTTTAGGAAGTTAATTCTTCCTGAGATTGTTAAGAGGCTTGAAATTTTAGCCAAGAAAGAGAAGATAAAGATTAGTAATGATGCCTTAAGATTAATTGCTTCTAATTCTGAAGGAGCCTTGCGAGATGCAGAAAGTCTTTTGGGACAGATTTCATCTTTCTTTATCGGAAGTGATGTGGAGATAAAAGGGGAAGATATTGAAGGGTTACTTGGTTTGGTTGATACGGGATTAGTATCTGGTATAACGGATTTGATAATAGAGAAGAAAGCTAAAGAAGCCCTTAACTACATCAATGATTTATTAGATAAGGGAAAGGATCCCCAAGAGTTTTTAAAGGCTTTAATTAATTACTTAAGAAAGGCATTGGTCTTAAAAGTTGTAGGATCAGATGAAGCTAAGAATCCTAATAGTTCTGTTATTAATTCCATTCTTACCGGATTGACTAAAGAGGATTTTCAAAAACTTCAAGAACAAGTATCAAAGACTACAAGAGAGGATTTAATAAAGACCATAAACACATTACTTGAAGCCCAGAATAAGATGAGATATGCCTCAATAATTCAACTTCCCTTGGAGCTTGCAATAGTTGATATTATTGGTATAACTGAATAGTATTGCCGGGTCGTCTAATGGTAGGACAGCGCCCTTTGAAGGCGTCGATTGGGGTTCGAGTCCCTGCCCGGCAGCATAAATTTTGATGTTGTCTTGCATTGATGTTTCTCTAAAAAAACTACTTAAACAAACAAAAGCGATGAGAACATTGTGGCACATTAAATACTGCGTTGAGGAATAAGTTCTGTATCCTAAGTTCTTTCCCTTGTCCAAGGGTCAACCGTTGGTCTTTTTTAGCGACCAGAAATTGGGAATATATGGGAGTTGAACTTCCGCAGATTATACTTCCATAGATTAGACAATCTAACGTGTCGTAGGGCATGGGGTTTTAAGTTATCCATAGTGTCAAAGCAAAGTAGAAATGACAGTGATTAGCAAAATAGAAATGTCAGTTAGCTGATAATTTAGCGACACGTTTTTTCTCTTGAATCCGACCACAGTGTCTCCAAGGATGGTCAGGAGCAGGTCTATCTTATATCTATTTACTGATAATAATTTAAGTATGCACTACTTTGACATAATTTATCAAGTGATCAAAACATGTCTAATACGTATATTCAATTTCTACTTTTGTAGATAAACATCATTTCAGTATTAAAAATTGTCTAATACGTAATCCTTGACTAAATCAAGATTTTTGTATTATAATCGGTTTTGTTTTATAATAATTTATATATGGAAACTATAGACTTAATAAAAGAGGTAGAACAAAAAGCAGTATCAATGGTTTTTGATGCTCAAAAAAAAAGAGAAGGGGAGCTTTTAAAGGCTCAAGAAAAGCTGGAAGAGAGCATCAAGAGGCTTCCAAATGATTTAAAGTTGGAAGTTAGCTCGATTATTGAAAAGGCTAAGATTGAGGCCGAGGGAGCTAAAAAGAGAGAGGTTGAAAAAAGAACTAAGGAAATAATAGATCTTGAGAGTAGTTCTAGGCAAAACATAAAGCGGGCGACATCTTTTATTTTAGATAAATTGATTAAATAATGGCTGTAATAGAAGTTAGTAAAATAAGAATAATAGGCTTTAAGGAGGACGAGGAGAATGTCCTTGATTGTTTACAAAGAAGGGGAGTTTTTGAGGTCATCAAGAGTGATGCTGAAAAATCTTATTCTGATTCTGGTTTGGACTATGACTTTGCTGGGGTAAAATTTGCCATTGATTTTCTAAGTCAATTCTCAGATGAAAAAACATCCTTAATGGATAAAATATCAGGAGCTAAGATAAAAATTAAGGAAAAAGAATTCCCTAATTTTTTAGGCTCATTTCCTTACAAAGAATCAGTTTCAAAGGCTCTGGATTTAGAAAGTAAATTAAATGAGTCTTTGAGCAAGGAAGACGAGGCAAGAAAGAATATCGATCTTCTTTCACCTTGGATAGCCCTTGATAATAATCCCTCGACTAGGGAAACTGAGAATATTAGGTTCATTTTTGGGACAATCTCAGAAAAGGATTACATTGTTCTTGTTCAGAAGTTAAATAAGTTTAAACTTACTAATACTCGAGTTATTGATCGAAAGGAGAAAAACGTTCACCTAGAAGTTGTTTTTGATAAAAAAATCAAGGAAGTGGATAGTATTTTAGATGAGGTTGGTTTTGAAAAAAAAGAAATTCCCTTTCCTGGCATGATGCCAAGAGAGTCAATCTTTATGTTAGAATCTCTGATAAAAAAAGAGAGTTCTTTGAGAGAAGAGATTAAAAAAGATACTCGTGAACTAGCTAAAGAATTAAATAATTTAAGGATTATCTTTGATATTTTAAACACAAAAAAGGATCAGGCCGATGCTAATTCTGAAATATATGAAACAGATAAGGTTTTTGCCATAACCGGATGGGTTCAAGAGAGGTTTATTGGAAAGTTGATGACCGAACTAAAAGGTATATCTGACGTTATTCATGTTGAAACTTTGGAACCTAAAGAGGGAGAAGAAAGGCCCGTTAATATAGATAATACTTCTTTTTGGTCGCCATTTGAATCAGTCACTAAGATTTATGGTCTTCCTCAGTACAATGAAATTGATCCGACTCCAATTCTAGCACCATTCTTTATTTTATTTTTCGCTCTTTGTCTTACTGATGCTGGCTATGGTTTAATTCTCATGGCCCTTTCCTTTTTAGCCATCAAAGTGTTAAAAGTTCCCAAATCAACACATAAAATGATCCGCCTCCTTGGATATGGGGGTTTTGTAACTTTTTTTGTAGGAGCTTTGTTTGGGGGATGGTTTGGAATAGATGTAAATTTAATGCCGGCATCTTTTTCTAAAATTCAGTTGATTAATCCAGTTGAAAACCCGATCACCGTATTAATACTTAGTTTAGCAATAGGAATTTTTCAAGTCATTTTCGGTATCATGGTATCATTTTACTGGAAGGTTAAGAATGGGAAGTTAAAAGATGCAATTTTTGATGATGCCACTTGGGTCTTTTTTTTGGTCGCCATTTGTTTATTTATAGGTCTTAATACTGGACTAATAAGCGATGTTTATGATAACTTTATTATGATAGTTTTCTGGATTGGGCTCTTAGGAGTAGTTTTTGCCGGAGGAAGAAAGTATTCAAACCCATTACTTAAGATTGGAGTTGGAATTGGAAGCCTCTACGGGCTAATTGGTTATTTCTCTGATGTTCTTTCTTATTCAAGATTGTTAGCACTAGGACTAGCCACCGGTATTATTGCCATGGTCATTAATATGATTGCAAGTCTTGCTGGAGAAATGATTCCTTATCTTGGACCTGTAGTCGCTTTAGCGATATTGATTAGTGGACACACTTTTAATATTGTAATAAATACGCTTGGTGCTTTTATTCACTCTGGGAGATTACAGTTTGTAGAGTTTTTCCCAAAATTTATGGATGGAGGGGGGAGGAATTTTAATCCTTTACGAAGAAATTTAAAATTTGTTGAGATTATCGATGATTAAAATTAAGGTCGATTAAAAATAATAATAAAATAAATTATAAAAACATGACTGAAGGAATCGCAATAGCTATGCTGGGAGCTTCATTGGCCGTTATTTTTTCTGGAATTGGATCTTCAATTGGAGTTGGACTTGCTGGACAGGCTGGTTCTGGAGTTGTTTCCGAAGAGCCAGAAAAATTCGGAAAAGTACTTTTACTTCAAGCTCTTCCTGGAACCCAGGGCATCTACGGTTTTCTAGGAGCAGTTATAGCTCTTCAGAAGATAGGTCTTTTAGGAGGAGTAGTACCCGAATTAACACTTGCCCAGGGATGGGGAATATTTTTTGCTTGCCTACCAATTGCTTTTACAGGACTAACCTCTGGGATATTTCAAGGAAAAGTATCTGCTGCTGGTATGGGCATTATTGCTAAACAACCAGCTGAAAGTGGTAAAGCTATCATTCTTTCCGCAATGGTAGAGACTTACGCAGTTATCGGTCTTCTAGCAACTATTCTTATGATTAACGGAATAAATCTAGGATAACCAGTTTTATTAATCCGGCCGAATTATATTGGGCCGGACCATTAAGATTAATTATTTAAAATGGCATTAGAAGATATCATCAAAAAAATAGAAGTTGAGGCAGAAGAAAAGGTGAAAGAGATAGAGGCCGAAACAAAAAAAGCTATTTCTCATATAGAAGAGAAAGGAGTTCGTGAGTTGGATCGAAAGAAAAAAGAGATTTTAGCTGAAGCTGAAAAACAAAAAAAGTCTATTATTGAAAAGGCTCGCTTTGATTTTAAAGGAGAAACCAAGGATAAGATTACAGAAAGAAAGCTAAAGGTTATAGACGATGTTTATTTAAAAGTTTTCGGCGAACTTTCTAATCTTAAAAAAGAAGATTATTTGAAATTATTAGACAAGTTTTGGTCAAAAATTTCAGACAAGAGTGGTCTTGAAATTTTTATTGCTGATAAACGAGAGAATGAGACAAACGAATTTTTCCAAGGAAAGGGAGTGCAAATTGCTGGAACAGTTAATTCTCAAGGTGGATTTATTGCTAAAACCAGTAAATTAGAGGTAGACAATACTTTTGAATCAATAATAAATAATTTTAAAAAAGAAGTTGATATGGAAGTAGTTAAAATATTGTTCAATTCCTAATTATGTCTTATCCTTTTGCATCAGGTAAAATAAGGGTTTTAGAGAAAAGTCTTCCAGACAAGGTAGACATTGATCGTATGGTTGATGCCGAGAGCGCTGAAAAATCCTTTCAAGTATTTAATGATACTGACCTTTCGGATAATCTTTTAAACATTCAACCTCATGATTTTGAGAAAGCAATCTATGCAGATATGATTCAAATGCGCGACTTCGCAAAACAAGTATCTCCCGATCCAAAGCTGTTCGAATTCCTTTTTATAAAGAATGATTTTCATAATATAAAAGTATTATTAAAATCAAAAATGGAAGGTAAGAGTGATTATCAAGAAAAAATTATTCCCTTTGGCGTGTTTGAGGCAAAAGATATTGAGAACTATATTATGAACGAAGACCGAAAGTCATTAGCTAGCGAATTATTTACCAAGTCATTAGATAAGATAATGAAAGCTCCTTCCTTAGATAAAGTAGATCCAATCTGCGATAAAGAATATTTCAATACATTGATTGGCTATACAAAGAAAATAAAAAGTAATTTTATAACCCAGCTCCTTATTTCAGAGATTGATTTTTCAAACTTAAGATTAGCATTGAGGGTAAAAGATAATATTAAAGATTTACATATATCGGGAGGAAATATTTCTAGTAAAAAATTAGCCGAATTACAGGAAGGAAAAGATGATAAGGTTGTTGAATATCTTAAATCAAAGCTAACCAGATCTGAATTAAAAATATTTGAAAATTATTTTACTGAACGAAAATTATGGCAATTTGAGAAAGCAGTCGATGATGTTTTATTAGCTCATTTAAAAGAAGCTAGAAAAATATCATTTGGACCAGAAGTTATTGTTGCTTATATCAAAGCCAAGGAAATTGCTTTTCGTAATATTAGATTGATAATGACCGCAAGACTTAACGGAGTAGAACCGATTATCATAAAAGAAAGAATAAGAAACGTTTTTTAATTATGAAAATAGCTATTATCGGAAATCCAGAAACAATTAAAGGATTTAAATCATTGGGCATTGACCTTCTTGGAGTAAGAAATAAAGAGGAAGCAGAGAAATCTTTCCTTTCAGTTTATTCTAGCGATGAATATGCCCTACTTCTTTTAACTGAAGATTGGTTTACTGAATTGAGAGATCAGATAAAAGAATTTGAAGAAAAACCATTACCGGCCCTTATGATGATCCCCGGTATTGGAAGTAAAAAATCGATTGCTGAGCAAGAACTTAGGCAAATGATTGAAAGGGCTGTGGGATCCGATATATTTTCTGAAAAATAATCAATATATATTAATATGGAGGAAACAAAAGAAAAAAAAGGAATAATCGTTAAGGTTTCAGGACCTCTAGTTGTTGCTCGAGGAATGAATGAAGCTAAAATGTACGATGTGGTCAAGGTTGGTGATGAAAAACTTGTTGGAGAAATAATTGAGCTTAAAGATGATCAAGCATCTATTCAGGTTTATGAAAATACTTCAGGTGTTGGTCCAGGAGAACCAGTATTTTTAACCAAGAAACCCATCTCAGTAGAGCTTGGACCGGGACTAATTGAGTCTATCTACGACGGCATACAAAGGCCATTAAGTTTGCTTTACAAGGAAAGTGGTGATTATATCGCCCGAGGAGTTGAAGTTCCAGGTATCGATCGTGAGAAGAAATGGAGTTTTAAACCCAATGTTAATATTGGAGATATTGTTAGTGGGGGAGATATTCTTGGTGAAGTGGAGGAAACAGTTTTAGTTCCTCATAAAATAATGGTACCTCCTTTTGTAAAAGGAGAGGTAGTTGATATAAAAGAGGGAAGTTTTACTGTAGAAGAAACAGTGGCTACGATAAAAACTGAAAAAGGAGACAAAAATATTCCAATGATTCAGATTTGGCCTATTCGTGAACCTAGACCAATAAAAGAAAAAATTAAACCAGACCAGCTCCTTATTACCGGACAAAGAGTAATCGATGCTTTTTTTCCAGTTGCTAAAGGTGGTACAGCTTGTGTTCCCGGACCCTTTGGTAGTGGAAAAACTGTAGTTCAACACCAATTAGCTAAATGGGCCGATGCTGACATTATAGTATTTATCGGATGTGGAGAAAGAGGAAATGAGATGACCGATGTTTTACAAGAATTCCCTGAACTTAAAGATCCGCGTACTGGAGAATCTTTAATGAAAAGAACAATCTTGATTGCTAATACTTCAAATATGCCTGTAGCTGCTCGTGAAGCTTCTATTTATACCGGCATAACAATTGCAGAATATTTTAGAGATATGGGATACAAGGTAGCTTTAATGGCTGACTCAACATCACGTTGGGCAGAAGCTATGAGAGAAATATCAGGACGTCTTGAAGAGATGCCTGGTGAAGAAGGTTATCCAGCATATCTTGGATCTAGGACCGCAGCTTTTTATGAAAGAGCGGGAAGAGTCATTTGTCTTGGAGATAAATCTAATCGTGAAGGTTCGCTTACTGTGATTGGAGCAGTTTCACCTCCAGGAGGAGATCTTTCAGAACCAGTTACCCAAAACACGCTCAGAGTTGTGAAGGTTTTTTGGGGATTAGATAGTAAGCTTGCATATGCAAGACACTTCCCTGCTATTAACTGGCTAACAAGTTATTCCCTTTATTCTGATGATCTTAATAATTTTATGAAGAAAGAAGCTGGAGAAGAATGGCCTGAAATGCGTGCTACTGCCATGAGATTACTTCAAAAAGAAGATGAATTAAAATCAATCGTTCAATTAGTCGGCGTTGATGCGCTTTCACCAAAAGAACAATTAATTTTAGCGACCACTCAGTCTATTAGAGAAGACTTCTTGCATCAAAATGCTTTTGATGATGTTGATACTTACACTAGTCTTACAAAAATGTTTTGGATGCTAAAGGTCATTTTAGAATTGCATGAAAGGTCAATTTCGTTATTAGACAGCGGAAGGCCATTGAAAGATGTTATTGGTCTTCCGGTAAGAGAAGGAATTGGAAAGATCAAATTTATTCCCGAGAGTGAAATTGATAAATTCAAGGAGATCATTAACGAGATTAAAGAATCAACAAATAACCAATAAGTCAAATGATCAAAGAATACAAAACATTAAAAGAAGTTGCCGGTCCTATTCTTATCATAGATAAGGTCAGCGACGTAAAATATGAAGAGCTAGTTGAGGTAGAATTAGCAGATGGCTCAATAAGAAGGGGTAGAGTTCTTGAAATTACTGATACCCAAGCGATTGTTCAAATGTTTGAGGATACTCGTGGTATTAACCTAGAGTCTGGAAAAGCCCGGTTTATAGGTAAGACTATGGAAATCGGTGTTTCTACCGATATGTTGGGAAGGGTTTTTAATGGTTCAGGAAAACCAAAGGATGGACGCCCAGAGATTGTGCCAGAAAAAAGAATGGACATTAATGGTATTCCTTTAAATCCTTATGCTAGAGATTATCCTAATGATTTTATTCAAACTGGAATTTCAACGATTGATGGATTGAATACCTTAGTTAGAGGACAAAAACTTCCTATCTTCTCAGGAGCTGGTCTCCCGCATTCAGATATTGCTGCACAAATCGCTCGTCAAGCAAAGGTAAAAAGTGAAGAAGGTTCATCTGAAAAGAATCCGTTTGTTGTTATCTTTGGGGCTATGGGTATTACTTTTGAAGAAGCTAATTTCTTCATCGAAGAATTTAAAAAAACTGGTGCAATTGAAAGAGCTGTTCTTTTTTTAAACTTAGCAAATGATCCAGTAGTGGAACGTATTACTTTGCCTCGTTTGGCATTAACCACTGCTGAATATTTAGCCTTTGAGAAAGACATGCATGTTTTGGTTATCTTAACTGACATCACTAACTATTGTGAAGCTTTGCGTGAAATTGGAGCAGCAAGAAAAGAAATTCCTGGAAGGAGAGGTTATCCTGGATATCTCTATACTGACCTTTCAACTCTTTATGAAAGAGCTGGAAGAGTTAAAGGAAAAAAAGGATCAATCACTCAAATACCAATCCTTACCATGCCTGAAGATGATAAAACTCATCCGATTCCAGACCTAACCGGATATATTACTGAAGGACAGATTATGCTTTCTCGTGAACTTTATCGACAAGGAATTCAAACTTGTGTAGATGTTTTACCATCTCTATCAAGGTTGAAGGATAAGGGTATTGGAGAAGGAAAAACAAGAGAAGATCATTCAAGCGTTCTTAATCAACTTTTTGCTGCTTATGCTCGTGGAAAAGAAGTTAGGGAATTGGCGGTGATTTTAGGAGAAGCAGCTCTTTCAGCTGTTGATAAAAATTATCTTGAATTTGCAAATAGCTTTGAAGAAAAGTTTGTAAAGCAAGGAAGAGATGAAGATCGCTCCATCGAAGAAACCCTTACTATCGGTTGGGATCTTTTATCAATCTTGCCTAAATCTGAATTGAAAAGAGTAAAGGACGAACATATTAAAAAATATTTGTCTACTAAATAATTATGTCAAAGCTCGCAGTCAATCCAACACGAATGGAGATGCTTAAGCTTAAGAAAAGGCTTAAGACAGCAGAGCAAGGACACAAACTTCTTAAAGACAAGAGAGATGGTTTAATGAAAGAATTTATTCAAATCATTAAAGAGGCTCGACAGATTAGAAGAGAAATAGAGCCAGAGCTTCAAAGAGCTTTTGAGGGATTTCTTTTTGCTTCTGCTTCAGCTTCTCCTTGGAAAATAGAAGAAGCATTACTAGTGCCAAGAAAAAAGATAAGCCTAGAAGCGGACACAAAGAATGTTATGGGAGTAAACATTCCAATTTTTGATTACAAAGAAGAAGATATTCCTGTTGCCTATTCTTTGACTCAAACTCCATCAGACCTTGATGAGGCGACTGAAACTTTCTCCAGTGTTTTAAGGAAAATGGTTAACCTAGCTCAGATTGAACATTCAGCGAAATTACTTGCTTTTGAAATTGAAAAAACTAGACGTCGTGTTAACGCTCTAGAATATGTTTTTATACCGGATATAAAAGAGACGATAAAATACATCGAATCAAAACTTACCGAGCAAGAACGAAGTGTTTTAATCACACTGATGAAGGTTAAAAAACAAATGACAGCTTAGATTATATAACGGCTCTTAGGAGCCTTTTTTTATATCCAAGAGATTAATAACTTTCTTTCGATCAGCTGCCCAGAGAAAGGTTGATAGTCTGGGACCCGTATCTTTTCCGATTAGGAGATTATAGACATCTTTAAAGAAAGCCCTCTGAAGGGGAGCATTTTCTTTAATAGATAGCTCCTCTTTTTTAGGAATAGCGTAAACTATTGTATCTAATTCTTTTATTGAAAGGTCTTCCTTTTCTTTCAATGATTCCATTAAAGAATTTACCTGTTCTTTTTGCTCAGGATTCATTTGATTAACATAAACAAAATTAATTTGATCTAGGATTCTTATTACTTGATCATTATTGTATTTTTCTAACCAGTTCTTGGCTTTTTCAATTCTTTCATCAATTGATTTAGGATCGTAGTTGAGTTCCATACCTTTAAGGATATGACTCAATTTATTTTTATCCCACTGTACAATTTGACCAAAGGCAACCGCCTGTCGAAAAGGAATATTTGGTAGTCTATCTTCTTGATAAACACCAGAAAGATTCAACGCGAATTTTCCTGAATTTTCGAGTGTCCCCTCGTTCAGTTTTAAAATATCATTATCAAACTCACTGTATTGTTTGTATATTTCGCTACCGAAAGAAAGTTCAAAGGTTTGGTTTGGTATTCTTCTGAAATAAGTCCATTTAAGTAGTTCTGGGGTATATATTTCAAGAAGATCATCAGGGGAAATAACATTACCCTTAGATCCGGACATTTTACTGCCCAACCCTTGTATTCCAACGAATAGATATTCTTGAAATAAGGGGGGAGTGATATCGAATATATCTTTAGCGATATTTTTGGATACATCGTAGCTTCCTCCAGGAGCTGCATGATCTGCTCCGCCTGGCTCAAAGTTAACTTCTTCTTCTTTCCATCGCATAGCCCAATCAACTTTCCAGGATAATTTTACGATTCTTTTTTTTCTTATATCAATAGTTTCGGTCTTTCCACTATCAAAGCATTTATAAGTTATCGTTGAGTTGCCGTCATAATCAATAACTTTTGTGTTATCCTTTCCGGTAAATTGAGAATAGACTGAAATAGGATAATATTCATTTTTATATTTTTCAGGATCAATATTTTTATTAGCTTTTCCCTTTTCACTCATAAAAGATAAGAGAATATCGGCTAATTCTTTTCTTTTTCGAAGAGCATGAATAATGAGATCATCATATCTTCCAGAATTGTATTCTTTTGTTTGATATCGGTAGTCTAATTCAATTCCAACAGCTTCCATGGCTTTCTCAAATTTCTTTTCAAATTTTTCAGCGTAAGAAGAATAGTTTTCATTAGGAGAAGGAATAGCTGATAACGACGTACCAATATATTCTTCAAAAGAGGGGTCAATGCCATGGGGGACTTTTCTAAGTCTATCATAATCATCCCAAGAGAAAATTAGGCGAACTTTTTTACCTTTCTTTTTAAGAGCTTCGGCCACAGCATAGGCGGTTGCCACATCTCTAAAATTTCCAAAATGAACTACACCTGAGGGGCTTATCCCTGCTGCACAGGTATAGGTATCGTTATTAGGAAATCGTTCAATTACTTGATCAGCTATTTTCTCTGACCAATGTTGATTATGATTTGTCATAAGTTACTTTTATCAAAAAAAGAACCTTATGGCAATGAAAAAAGCCCCATAATTTAATATGAGGTTTTTGAATCTTGAGAAGGATAGTAGAGATCCTGACGTTTTTTCATTCCTCGTTTTTGTTCTTTCCAGATGGTCGTTCTTCCTTTTCTTAAAAGCTTTGCTATTTCCTTCTTCTTTGTCTTGGTTCTTAGCAGAACAGATAGCTGATTTTTCTGTTCTAGTGTAAAATGTTTGTAGGACATGTTGTTTGTTGGTTAATTAATGATGTCTCATTAATTATTTTACCCGAAAACACATGCTCTTTTAATTTATTTTGATGTTTCACTTCGGAGTAGAATGTACCAGAGATTGATTTTTCGGTATAATAGGGTATAGTATATAAAAGTTTCAAATGAACCCCCCGTAGTAGATAAATCGGGGAGATTTTTTATGTTTAAATTAGTATCAAAATTTAATCCTGCAGGTGATCAGCCTAAAACTATTAAGGCCTTGAATAAAGGTTTAGAAAAAAATTATAGATTCCAGACTCTTTTGGGTGTGACTGGATCAGGAAAGACATTTGTAGTTTCGAATATAATTTCTAATTTTCAAAAACCAACCTTGGTCATTGCTCCGAACAAAGTTTTGGCAGCACAGCTTTATAGGGAATATAAGTCTTTTTTCCCAAACAATAAAGTTTGCTACTTTGTTTCTTATTACGATTACTATCAACCAGAAGCCTACATTCCTTCTAGTGATACTTATATTGGAAAAGAATCAATGATTAATGAAGATATTGATAGATTAAGACATGATACGACATCTTCTCTTATGACGCGAAAAGACGTAATCGTTGTAGCTTCAGTTTCTTGTATATATAACTTGGGAGTACCAGTTAATTATTTTAGCTCAGCAATCTATTTAGAAAAGGGAAAAATTATAACCAGGAGTGATTTAATTTCTGAGTTAATAAAAATAAACTTTACAAGAACCAATGTAGATCTAAAGAGGGGTGACTTTAGATTGAGAGGTGATACTTTTGAAATAAGACCAGCTTCTGGAGAAGTGCTTTATAAGGTTATCTTAAAAGATCAAAAAATTGAAGAATTATCAGTAATAGATGAAATGACTAGAAAAGTACTATATGACCTAAACGAGGCCGTTATTTTTCCTCCTAAGCATTTTATTTCTAGTGAGCCAGAAACAGAGGAAGCAATTAAAAATATAGAAAGTGAACTTAAAGAAAGGGTTGATTTCTTGAAAGAGAAAGGAAAGTGGTTAGAAGCTGAAAGGTTAGATAAAAAGGCAAGAAATGATTTAGCTATGATGAAAATAGTTGGTTATTGCCATGGAATAGAAAACTATTCAAGACATTTAACCGGTAAGCTTCCGGGAGAACCACCAGAGTCATTGCTTTCATATTTTCCTTACAAAGACGGAAAACCGGATTTTTTAACCGTAATAGATGAATCACATATTGCAGTTCCACAAATAAGGGGAATGTATGAGGGAGATAAAGCTAGAAAGAAGACTTTAATTGAGCATGGTTTTAGGCTTCCGTCTGCATTAGATAATCGACCACTTAGATTCGACGAATTTCTTAAAAGAGTTGGTCCGGTAATATTTACCTCTGCAACTCCATCATCTTTTGAGGTAAGTAATTCAGAACAAGTTGTCGAACAAATCATAAGACCAACCTTTTTGGTTGACCCTGAGATTGAGATAAGATCAGTTTTTGATGTTAAAAACAATAAGAGTCAGATTGATGATTTAGTTTCAGAAGCCCAAAAAATGACTGAAGGGAGAATAATTGTTAATACTTTAACTAAGAAGATGGCTGAAGAATTAAATGAATTCTTAAACAACAAAGGTATTAAATCTAACTTCATGCATTCAGAAACTAAAACGTTAGAGCGAGCAAAAATTTTAACTGAATTCAGAAGGGGAACTTTCAATGTTTTAGTTGGAGTTAACTTACTACGAGAAGGGTTAGATCTTCCCGAAGTTTCTTTAGTCTTTATTCTAGACGGAGATAGGGAAGGATTTCTAAGAAGTAGGACCAGCTTGATTCAGTTAATGGGTAGAGCAGCTAGAAACTTAGACGGTAAAGTTATAATTTATGCAGATTCTATAACCGGTTCAATAAAAGAGGGTATTGATGAAGCAAAAAGAAGAAGGAAAATTCAACTGGAATATAATAAGAAGAATAATACAAAACCTACGGGTATTCAAAAAGATATTATATCATTTATAGATTTAGAAAAATGAAAGAAATAAAAATAAAGGGCGCAAGAACCCATAATTTAAAAAATATCAGCATTAATATACCAAAAGATAAGTTAGTTGTTTTTACTGGTGTTTCTGGTAGTGGTAAGTCTAGTCTAGCTTTTGATACTATCTTTGCTGAGGGGCAACGAAGGTATGTGGACTCACTTTCTCCCTATGCTCGGCAATTTATGGGTCAGATGGATAGGCCTGATGTTGATAGTATAGAAGGGTTATCCCCTGCCATTGCAATTAATCAAAAGGCTCTTTCTCATAATCCTCGATCAATAGTTGCAACTTTGACTGAGATATATGACTACATGAGAGTTCTTTGGGCCCGAATTGGTCAAGCATATTGTCCACTTTGTTCTAGGGAAATAAAAAAACTTACAATAGATGAAATATTCTCAATTATTATTGATAAGGCCAATGAGTTAAAAGTTGATCATATTACCATTCTTTCGCCTGTTGTAAGAGGAAGAAAGGGAGAATATTATCAATTGCTTTATGATTTTCTTCATAAGGGTTTTTCAAAAGCTCGAATCGATGGTGAAATGAAGTCTCTTCATGAAAGAGTGGTTTTATCGAGATATAAAACTCATGACATCGAAATAGTAATTGATCAGCTTTTATCTGATGAAAAAACCAGATTATTTGAAGCCTTAGAACAAGCATTAAATTATAGTGATGGATTAGTTAATATAATTTTTGGAGAAACAGAAAATGAACTATTACTTTCTTCTCGTTGGGCTTGTGCTCATGATGGGTTTTCTTTCGGTGAGATAGAGCCTCGTCTTTTTTCATTTAATAGTCCTTATGGTGCATGTGGAACTTGTCATGGAATTGGAAAAGAGAGTTTCTTCGCCGAAGAACCTTGTCCTTCATGTAATGGAAAAAGATTAAAAGATGAAGCTCTTTCTATCAAAATTAGAGGTCATAACATTTGGGATGTTGCGTCCTTAAGTATCGAGAAAGCAAGCGAATTGTTTTTATCCTTAGAACCTCTCTTAAATGAAAAAGAGAAAAAAGTTTCTGCAGGATTGGTAGTGGAA
The DNA here is from genome assembly GCA_019923605.1 of Candidatus Nealsonbacteria bacterium. NCBI lineage: Bacteria > Candidatus Nealsoniibacteriota > Candidatus Nealsoniibacteriota bacterium. Next base: position 33,561 of record JAHXGM010000002.1, read on the forward strand.
ATATCATCGCGCTTAGAATTCTTACTTGAAGTGGGTCTTGATTATATATGCCTTAACCAGGAAGCGTCTACTCTTTCAAGGGGTGAAGCACAAAGAATTAGGCTTGCTAGTCAGATCGGATCAAAACTTTCCGGAACTTTGTATGTATTAGATGAGCCGACCATTGGTCTTCATGAAAGAGATAATGAGAAATTGATACAAACTCTAAAGAATTTAAGAAATCTTGGTAATACTGTAATAGTCGTTGAACACGACGAGCAAGTCATTAGAGCATCCGATTATTTAATTGACTTAGGTCCTGGAGCCGGTATCCAGGGAGGAAAAGTAATAGTCGCTGGGGATACTAATAAATTAATAAAAGATAAAACTAACAAATCTTTAACTTTAGATTATCTTAGGGGAGAAAAAGATATTGGAACACCTGGAAAGAGAACTAAAAGAACAGAGAGTCTTAAGATTATAGGTGCGCGATTGAATAATTTGAAAAATGTTGATGTAGAGATACCATTAAGAAAGCTGGTTGCAATCAGTGGAGTTTCGGGTGGAGGAAAATCTAGTCTTTTAGAGGTTATATATAAAAATACAAATAATATGCTCCATGGGTTTAAAGATTCACTTGAAGATGTCTCAAGGGTTTTAGGGACCGAATATATTAATCGGGTGGTTGAGGTTGATCAAAGCCCAATTGGGCGAACTCCTCGATCTAATCCAGCAACTTACACAGGTCTTTTTACGCCAATTAGAGAGCTTTTTTCTAACCTTGAGGACTCAAGGAGGCGAGGGTACAACAAGAGTCATTTTTCTTTCAATGTAAAAGGTGGAAGGTGTGAAGCTTGTACTGGAGCTGGTTTTAATTTAATAGAAATGCATTTCTTGCCTCCAATTCTTGTTAGGTGTGAAGTTTGTAAGGGGAAGAGGTTTAATAGGGAAGTTTTAGAAGTAAAATATAATGATAAGAATATTTCTGATATTCTTAATATGAGTGTTGATGAAGCCTTAGATTTCTTCAAAGACATTTATTCAGTGGTTGAAAAGCTTAAGGTCTTAGAAGATATTGGATTAGGATACATTAAATTGGGTCAAAATGCTCCCACTCTTTCAGGAGGAGAGGCTCAGCGAGTAAAGCTTGCAAAGGAACTTTCAAATGCTTCAATAAAAACAGTTTATCTTTTAGATGAACCAACTACCGGGCTTCATTATCATGACATTAATCTTTTACTTAAAATAATTCAAAGACTTATTGATCGGGGAAATACCGTAGTTGTTATTGAGCATAATCTTCATTTAATAAGGTCATGTGATTGGGTAATTGATCTTGGGCCGGGAGGTGGAGAAAATGGTGGCAAGATAGTAGCTACCGGAACTCCTAAAGAAATATCTAATAATAAGAATTCGTTCACTGGAAAATTTTTAAAGAAAGTAATGTGAGAAAAATATTTGATGATATAAGAAAAGCTCCTAATAGTCCTGGCATATATGTCTTTCAGGATAAGAAAGGCGTTCCTTTGTATGTGGGAAGATCGGTTAATTTAAGAGAAAGACTAAAGAGCTACTTAAATCCAATCGATCCCAGAATTAAGGCTCTAAGAGATGAGAGCTATGATCTTAAGGTAGTAACCTATGAGACTATCCTAGAAACATTCATTGAAGAGGCTAGTTTAATCAAGAAATGTCAACCAAAGTACAACATTAAAGAAAAAGACGATAGGTCTTTTATTTACATATCAATTCCCAAAGAAAATTGGAGTTACCCAAGACTGATTAGGGGTAGATTAATTTTTAAAAATGACGGAGAAGTTTTCGGACCTTTTAGAAGTCTTCGAATTGCAAAATCAATACTTCTTATTTTAAGAAAAGTTTTTCCTTATAGTTCATGTAAGTTGGATTTAGGTAAGCCTTGTTTTCATCGTCAAATCGATCTCTGTCCAGGTAAGTGTACCGGAGAAATAACTAAAAACGAATACAATAGAATTATTAAATATTTAAGACTTTTTCTTGGTGGAGAGAAAGAGAAGTCAGTAAGATTTTTAAAAAAATATTATCCGAAAAGATTTCAGATATTAGAAATGATTGATGATTCTTTATTAATAGTAAATGAAGATAATTTGCCCTATTGGCCAAAGAAGATGAGAATAGAGGGTTATGATATATCTCATTTCGCAGGCAAAGAAACAGTTGGATCTATGGTAGTATTCAAAGATGGAGAGCCAGATAAAAAAGAGTATCGTCTTTTTAAAATAAGGGGTGATTTTCATGGTGATGATATCGGAGCCCTTAGGGAAGTTTTTGAAAGAAGAATTAAGCATTCTGAATGGAAAATGCCAGATCTTATTTTAGTTGATGGAGGAAAGGCTCAAGTTAATGTTTTTGATAAAATTCTTTTAGAGAATAAGATTAAAATACCAGTTTTAGGTATTGCAAAAAATAGTGGAGATAAACTGGTGTTGGGCAAATACTTAAAAGAAAACAATACTTCATTAGAAACACTAATCTTGATAAGAGATGAAGCACATAGGTTTTCTAACTCCCTTCGTAAGAAGATTTATAAAAAAAAGATGCTTAGATAACGATTTGATTTTATTGATATTTAAGTTATAATTCCTTGGGTAATAAGAACAGATAGGTCTTGTGAAGGTCATAGTGGGGGATATTTTTCATACAAACTAAGCTGAAATATGATTTTAGTTTTGACATTCTTTCATTTTAAAGAAAAATATTGGAAGGCAGTTTTTTATGTAATATTAAAAGCAATAAAGAAATTATGATAGATGATGATAAAAAACTTTTTGAGAATCCGATATCAATCTCAAATTACATAGATCTTCTCAATCAGGTCCTCAAGAAAATGAGGGTTAAACTTATTGGAGAGGTAACCCAATTAAAATTTCACATCCCAAGTGGACATGTTTATTTCACTCTTAAAGATAAGGATAATGGCAGTATTATTAATTGTGTTATTTGGAAATCAGTCTATCAAATGTGCGGAGTCAAGTTAAAGGAAGGAATGGAGGTGGTTATTTTAGGAAGCGCTGACATCTATCCTGTAAGGGGATCTCTTACGTTTAAGGCAGAAACTGTAGAGCTAGTTGGAGAGGGGGCTCTTAAGAAAGCCTATGACGAGTTAAAGAAAAAACTATCCGAAGAAGGTATTTTTGATTTAGAGAAGAAAAGGCCAATACCTGAATATCCTCAAAAAATAGGGGTAATAACTTCAATTCACGGAGGTACGGTTATTCATGATTTTACTAGTAATTTAGGAAAATTCGGTTTTAAAATAAAAGCGATGAATTCAAAAGTTGAGGGACAGGAGGCAGTGAAGGAGCTCATTAATTGCATAAGATCATTTAAGAAAAAAGATATAGATGTTTTAGTTATTATAAGAGGTGGGGGATCACTAGAATCACTAATGGCCTTTGATAACGAAATGTTAGTTCGAGAAATAAGTTCTTTTCCTGTTCCGGTGATTGCAGGAATAGGTCATCATAAAGACGTGACACTATCTTCACTGGCTGCTGATGCGATGGAATCAACGCCAACTGCTACTGCTCATATTTTAAATAAATCCTGGGAGAGAGCTATATATAAAGTTGATAGATTTCAAAGCCAGATATTACAATCTTATTCCAACGATTTAATAAAGGGGAATAAAACAATTAATCGATCAACTGATAAAATAATGCAGTTTTTTAGATCAATTTTTGATGACTATAAGAAAATAGAAGAAAAAATTAAGAGAAATGTTTTTAGAATGAAAGATCTAATTATTCAAGAAAGGAGAAATATAGACAATTTCAATTCATCTTTAATTAGAGGTTTCTTGTTTCTTAAAGATAAAACTGATAAGAATATATCTGAGCTAGAAAAGACTGTTAACCATAATAGCCCTGAAAGGCAGTTAAAATTAGGCTATAGTATAGCTAGATTTAATGGATCAATACTAAGAAGCGTTAAAGAATTAAATCTAGGCGACAATATAACTGTTGATTTATTAGATGGATCCATTGATTCAGAGGTTAAAAATAAAAAAGATAAAAAATAATTATGAGTAAAAAAAATATTAACGATAATTTAAAAAAACTATCTGAAATTGCAGAATGGTTTGATAACAGGGATGAAGTTGATGTAGAGGAGGGATTGAAAAAAGTAAAAGATGCAGTAGCTATCATAAAGGAAAGCAAAGAAAGACTAAAAGAGATAGAGAATGAGTTTGAAGAAATAAAAAACAGTATGGATGAAGAATTGCCCGAAGATAGCGACATGTAGTTATGAAAAGATTTCATTTAAATTCACAAAAGGTAAGAAAAATTGCCCCGTTAGTACCTTTTTTCGTGCTAATTTTTTTTGTTTTTGGGATATTAATAAGAGAGATAGACAAGTTTAATAATCTTATAAATCAGAATTTGACGATTGCAGGGCGCTATGAATGGCTAGAAATTTCTATTGCCTCAACTAATACTCCTTATTATTTACCGTTGTTAGACTCTGTAAAAAGAAAGATGATATTTTCTGGAAGTGATTTTCTGGAAGTTCATCTAGAAGATATGGTAACAAGAATTTACCGTAAAGGGGTATTAGAAGAAGAGGTTCCAATAGCAGCTAGAGGTAATTGGAAAAATTGGGGTGGTAGTCCAGCTGGAATTTATCAGGTTTTATCGATGTTTAGACTGGGATTATCTGCTTTGGGTGAAATTTATGTTCCATATGCTATTAAATATTATGGCAATTATTTCCTTCACGGAATTCCCTACCATAAAAATGGAAATGAAATAAATTCTGAATTTTCTGGAGGATCTCTAAGATATCTCAATAATCACGCTTCAACTATCTTTGATTTTTCCTATGAAGGCTTGCCAATCTTAGTTGTTGACAAGGAAAGAGATAGTTTTGAATATTCAGGAATAGAAAGCTTTAGTGTCTTTCCAGAACTATCTGCCCAAAGTTTTTTGATAGCAGATATGGCTTCTGGTTTAGTTCTTGCTGATAATAATTCAGATGAAAGGCTTTCAATCGCTTCAATAACCAAATTGATGACCGCCGTAGTTGTTTCAGAGAATGTTGCTTTAAATAGATCAGTTAGTATCACTGATCAAATGTTAGGAGTTTACGGCTATACTCCAGGGATGAAGGTTGGAGACCGGTTTCGATTAATTGAATTAATATATCCATTATTATGTAGATCATCTAATCAAGTAGCTGAAGCTATGGCTGGTTTTATGGGTCGAGAAAAAACTCTTAATTTAATGAATAAGAAGACTTCATCATTAATGATGAATCATACTCAATTCACTGATCCATCAGGACTAGACAGTGGAAACATATCTACTGCAAAAGACCTTTTCTATTTGGCGCGATATATATACTATAATCGTAATCCGTTGTATCGTATATCTAAAGGGGAGATAGTCCACCCTCTTCAAAGTCATAAATTTGATATTAAGAATAGAAACATCTTTATACACGACCATACTTTTGTGGGTGGTAAGACTGGATTTACAAATGCTGCCGGACAGACAGGTATATTCGTTTTTAGAATGTCTTACAATGGATCGGAAAGAAATATAGTAATGATTTTCTTAAATTCTAAGAGCGTAAGAACTGATACCCAAAGAACTTATCGTTGGTTATTAGATAATAATTTTACGAAATAAAAATGTTAATTGATGATATCACTATTAAAGTAGTTTCAGGAAAGGGTGGCGATGGAATCGCTGTTTTTAGCAAGGAAATGATGACCCTTGGTCCAACTGGTGGTGATGGTGGTGATGGAGGGAGTGTTTATTTCGAAGGAATTCCTGACATAGGAGCATTGAGTAGTTTCCGATTCAAGAAAGATTTTGTTGCAAAATCAGGAAAGAATGGTCAAGAAAATTGTAGAAGTGGACCCAAGGGAGAAGATTTAATGCTTAAAGTTCCTCTAGGTACAGTAATTTATAATCTTGATACTGATGAGAAATACGAAATTGTAAAAATTGGAAAAAGAACACTTGTTGTTAAGGGAGGAAAGGGCGGAAGAGGTAACTTTTCTTTCCGTTCATCAACTAAAACTTCACCTGAAAAATTTACCTATGGAAGAGAGGGAGAAGAAGTTAATATTAGACTTGAGCTTAAATTAATTGCTGATATAGGATTAATAGGTCTTCCCAATGTTGGTAAATCCACTCTTTTAAATGAGCTAACTGGTTCCAAGGCGAAGGTTGCTAATTATAAGTTTACTACATTGGAACCAAATTTAGGTGTTTATTATGATTTGATTTTGGCTGATATTCCTGGACTTATTGAGGGTGCTTCATCTGGAAAGGGACTGGGAATTAAGTTTTTAAAACATATTGAAAGGACAAGGTTTTTATTTCATTTAATATCAGTTGAATCAGATGATCCCGTTAATGATTACAAGACAATAAGAAAGGAGATGGAAAATTATAGTGAAGAATTAGCTAATAAGCCGGAATATATTATTATAAGTAAGTCTGATCTAGTAGAAAAAGAAAAACTGGACGGAATGATTAATAATCTTAAAAAGTTTTCCTCAACTGTTCTACCCATCTCTATATATGATTTTGATAAAATGAAAGAGTTGGAAAAATTACTTAGTAAAATACTAGAAGAGATAAAAGAAAATGCAGCGGAATAAGGATCAAGTAAGAGCCATCAATCATAATGATGGACCAGCTATAGTTATAGCATCAGCAGGAACCGGCAAGACCGCTGCTATAACCTCACGCATAGTAAGAATTATTTCTGACAAAAAGGCCGAGCCAGACCAGGTTCTGGCCCTTACTTTTACTGATAAGGCTGCAAGTGAAATGGAAGAAAGGGTAGAATTAATGCTTCCTCAATCATATGCCTATGCCGATCTTTGGATATCTACATTTCATTCTTTTTGTGATCGAATACTTAGAGATAATGGCCTTAGCATTGGAATACCCGTTGATTATAAAATTATTGAAGGAAGTGCTATATGGATTTTAATAAGAAAAAATATTGATAAGTTTAATTTTGATTACTATAAGTCGTTGGGTAATCCGAGTAAATTTATAAATTCTTTAATTGATCATTTTTCTCGATGCAAGGATCAAGGTATTGGCCCAAAAGAATATCTATCTTTGGCAAAGAAGGTAAAAGAAGACAAAGATAGAGCATTAGAATTAGCAAAGGCTTATGAGACATACCAGAAGATTCTAATAGACAATAATTATTTAGATTTCGGAGATGTTATTAACTACTCAATATTGTTTTTTAAAAAACGCCCCCTTATTCTTAAAAAATATAGAGAACAATTTAAATATATCCTTATTGATGAGTTTCAGGATACTAACTCAGCTCAGTATGAGTTAATAAAGTTATTATCAACCCCAAAGAATAATTTAATGATTTGTCTTGACCCGAATCAATCCATATATCAATGGAGGGGGGCGTCTACACTAAACATTGATAGTTTTAAAAAAGACTACCCGGAATTTAAGGAAATTGTTCTTTCTAAGAATTATCGATCTCTTCAAAATATACTTGATGTAGCTTGTAGGTTTATAGATGGAAAAAAGGGATTATCGGCACATAGGGAGGGAGAGGGCGTAATTGAACATCTACACTTTAAAACTTCGGATCATGAATATAATGGTGTGGTTGGTAAAATAAAAGAGATTAAGGATTCAAATAAAAATCTTAGCTTTAGTGACTTTGCTGTTTTAGCTAGATCTAATAGTGAGGCTAATAAGTTTGCCAGAACTTGTGAAAGATTGGGTATGCCTTATGAATTTCTTTCATCCAAGGGACTATATCAGAAGCCAATCATTTTAGACGTTATTGCATATTTTAATCTTCTTGATAATTATCATGAAAATTCTGCTGTATATCGGTCTCTTAATTTCCCATTCTTAAAAATATCTGGTGAAGAGATTGCCGTTATAACTCGTTATGCTCATAAGAATTCAATATCAGTTTATACATCATTGAAAGAAATAGAGTCAATTCCCGGGATAAGCAAAAAGACGGTTAAGAAGATTCAAAAATTGATGGAATTAATTCTTTATCATACCGAACTATCATTAGATAAGAATATTTCAGAAGTTTTCATTTCCTTTTTACAAAAATCTGAATATCTTAAGTTCTTAGCTAAAAAGGGTGAGAAGGAGGATATTGAATATATCAATCTTTTTTATAATCGAATTAAGAGCTTTGAAGAATCGAGCTTTGATCCGAAATTAAAGAATTTTATGGAAGAATTAAACCTTGAAATAGAATCTGGTGATTCCGGTAAACTAAACCTTTCCCTTGATCTTGATTCTAATGCTGTAAAAATAATGACAGCGCATAAAGCAAAGGGTCTTGAGTTTAGGTACGTTTTTATTATTTCATTGGTAGATAGGAAATTTCCAACTGATCAAAAATCCAACACAATAGAACTAATTGGAGGGATATTAAATGAAGATATTTCCCAAAAAGATATTCATATGCAAGAAGAAAGAAGGTTATTCTATGTTGCTATGACCAGGGCAATGGACGGATTATTTTTTACATCGGCCAATGATTACGGAGGTGTTAAGAATAAAAAGGTGTCTAGGTTTTTAATAGAATTGGGGTATAGCCCCAGCCTTGACACTGGGGTTTCAGGAATTAATTTATCTGTAAAAAAGAAGGTTATTAATAAAGAAAAATACTTTTTACCAGATTACTTTTCTTTCACCCAATTAGCTACTTTTTCTAAATGTCCACTTCAATATAAATTTGCTCACATTCTAAAAATACCATTAGGAGATCGGCCAAATTTTGTTTTTGGTAAATCAATGCATAATTCAATTCATAATCTTGCAGAAGCATTTCTTGAAAAGAAAATCTCCCTCAAGGAGGCCTATCAAATATATGAAAAAAATTGGATTAACGAATGGTACCGTGACCGTAAAGAAAGAGATGATTATTATAAGCTTGGTAAAGATATCATTAAAAATTTCTATAAAGATTTTTCAGAGAACAGACCTAAGATTTTTTTAATAAATAATAAACCGGCTTTCGAGCAGAAATTTTCATTAAAAATAGGCGGTTATTATATAAAGGGAAAGATTGATAGAATAGACGAATTTGAAGACGGCATTGAAGTGATAGATTATAAAACCGGATCTTTTAAAGAAAAATTAACCTTTGAAGAAAAATCTCAATTATTTATATATCAGATTGCGCTTCAAGAGTCTTTGGGAATAAAAGTAAATAAACTTACCTATCATTATCTTAATGAGGGACGTTTATTGTCATTTAAGGCCAAAGATTCTGACTTGGAAAAAACAAGGAATAAGGTTATTGAAAATATAACTAATATTAAAAATAGTAATTTCAATCCTACGCCCGGCTGGAATTGTCGGTTTTGTGATTTTAATAATATCTGTGAATACGCAGTAAAATGATTTTACAATTTTACTAAAAAGTTGTATAAGTTGGTGAAATGAAAAATAATAATATAAATGAAAAAGGATTTACCTTAAAATTTGTTTTAATTTTTATTGCAATATTTATTGTAATGATATTAATTGCTTTTGCTCTTTTAAAGAATAAGAATGATGCCGAGGCTACGGTTATAAATGATTTTTACCAAGAACTTCTTAATGGAGGAGTTGAATTTGATAAATACTTAAGTAATGAATTTATAAGAAGAATAAGTCAGGGAGAAGTTTCTCATAATGAGATATTTTTATGCACATCTGATTTTAAAGAGAATTTTGAATTAAAAGAAATAAAAAAAAGGGATAATTATTTTTCAGTTATTACCAATATACCCAATACTGACATTGAAGTTTATACAATAAAAGAAGATGATAAATGGAAGATAGATGTTATTGCCTGTATAATTAATGGAGGAAATGAAATAGTTAAAACAGATGAATTAAAAGAAACCCATAATGAAGCTGTTGTAGAGGAGGAGATTGCGGTTGAAAAAAAAGAAATCTCTTATTCGGAGAAATTTAAAGTTCCGGTAGAAAGGGCAAAAAAAGACCTTTCTTTACGAACTGGAATTAATGGTAGCGAGATATTGGTGGTAGATGTTCAAGCTGTAGTATTTTCCGATTCAAGCCTTGGAACATCAAAGCCGGGTGAATCTTATTTACAAGTACTTACTCCTGGATATGTTGTGGTTCTCTCTATTAATAATGTTATTTATCAATATCATTTAGATGAATCTATGCTGATATTAATAAATAGTTAGTTGCTATTTTCCCCCTTCCAATGTTGGCCTTTTTATGCTAATCTTTAAATCAAGAAATTATGCTTAAAAAAAAGAAATTATTCGTAATAGTAGGGTTATCCGCACTAATCGTTTTCCTTGCGCTGGGTTTTTTCATTCTTTATTCAAATGATTTAGAAATATTTTCTTCAGGAGAGGATATTAGATTTAAGCCAAGATCTGAGTTAAATGTAGAGGAAATATTGAATAATATGGATTCAATGGAAAAAGAGGAGATTGAAGAGACAATAAAAAATATAGAGAAAGAAATAGATAGATTAAAATCAAGCTTATAGATGATTTAAAGGTCGGTCTAAAAATTAAAAAGAATTAAATATGTCTAAGAAAAATTTAATCATCATCGGAGTTGTAGTTCTTATCTTAGTTATTATCTTTATAGTAATGGCAAGAGCAAGAGGAACAGAAGAAGTTATCCCTGATATTATCGAAAAAGATTTGATTATCGATGAGGAACCTGACTTTGCACCAATTCCATACCCAATGGAAGAGGGTCAAGAGGAACCTGACCTTGCACCAATTCCAGTCCCAATGGAAGGGGGTCAAGAGGAAATAGACCTTGCACCAAGGCCAGTCCCAATGGAAGGGGGTCAGAATAGATTATAGAGATTCCAGTTGAAGAGTAATTATTAAAGCCAAGCTCCCCTCGATAAGAGGGGAGTTTTTTTATTAAACTTGTTTTTATAATACTTATGTAATAGAATTATTATTAATTATATGGTTGGTATAATTTCAATTACTATTTATATCCTTATTGCGACCATCTCTTTGGTGAGTGCAATAACAATATTTTATCATTTCAAGAAATTTAATTTACCGGATGATAAAAATGCTCAACAAATATTGTCTATTTTTAAATGGGGGATAATCTTTTTTCTTTTTGTTAGTTTTGCCTTTTTAATTTTATTTATTATTTATGATTAAATTTAGAGAGGGAGAAAAAATATACGAAGTTAAAAGAAGGCATCCTTTCGTTATTATCAAAAGTCTTTTAATGATCGGATTATTGTTTTTAATTGTTTTGATATTTATGTTTATATTGTTTTTTACTTCTTTTTCTTTTCCAGAATTTTTAACAGATATAGCACCTTTTCTTTTAGAAGTTCAAATTCGTTTTTTGGGACTTTTCGCTTGTTCGCTCATCCTTTTAATCCTTTGGCAAAGTGCCTTTATTTCATTTGCTAATTATTATCTTGATTGTTGGATTATTACAAGTGAAAGAACGATTCACACGGAACTCAAATCTTTTTTTAGTAGAATTATTTCCAGTGTTTCTCACTCTAAAATTCAGGACATTACAATAAACATTAAGGGATTTCTACCAACTATATTGAAATATGGAGATCTTCAAATACAAACTGCCGGTAAATTCCATGAATTTATTTTTAAAGAAATATCAAACCCTTATGAAACTAAGGAAGTAATATATAAAGCCAAAAAAGATATGGAAAAAGGAGGTATTTATACGGAAGAAAACAATAATGTTTAATAATTACTTTGTTTTGATAAAACATATTTATTAATATTTTATGGTGAATATTTTCAACCAAAAGAATATCACTTACTTAGAGTGTATCTTTTATCAGAAAGATAAATATTTTTCTTTCCGAAGAGATAAACCCAAAAAAGTGGAAGCTATGTTGGTGGTAGTAGGTCTTAATTAATAACAAATTAATAATAAAAAATGATATTAACATATATTAATTTCTCGGACAAAGAAGATGCTAAAGATGTTGCAGCGGACCTTGTGGCAAGCGGTTTAGTTTATTCTGTCGATATACTCCCGGCTGAAACTATTTATGCCATAGAGGGCAGGGTAGCAGAAGAAAAATCATACTCTCTTATGTTTTATGCTGAAAAGAATGATTTAAAGAAAATAGACGAATACCTAGATGAAATGACTAAATGTGATTGTTGCTGTGAACCAACAGTAGTCGTGGGTGGAACTTTTGACCACTTTCATAGAGGCCATGAAGAATTACTTAAGACAGCTTTTTCTTTAGGTGATGTTAGTGTAGGACTTACATCTGACAAAATGGCTAAAGAAAGAAAGGGGAGGACAGTAGAGCCTTTTCTAGAAAGAAAAAAGACAATAGAGTCTTTTGCTAAAAATTTCAGAATGCAAGTGGATATTAGGAAAATAGAGGATGAGTTTGGTTTTGCAGTAGATGAGGATTTTGATTATATTGTCGTTTCTAAAGAAACTAAAGATGGAGCAATAAAAATTAACAAAGAGAGAAAGAAAAAAGGTGTAGATCCAATTGAACCTGTGACCGTAAAGCTTCTTTTGGCAGAGGACAAAAAACCAATATCTTCAACTAGAATAGCAAATAAGGAAATTGATAGAGATGGAAAGCTTATTAAATAATTGATTAAAATGATGGAGAATAATCAGGAAAATATAGTTAATATATCAACACCAAAAGATTTAATAATATCAACTTGGGACATTTATAGTAAGAAAATAGGTGTTTTGACTGGAATATTAGCAGTCCCTTTTATCTTGTCATATCTTAGCGGTTATTTTTATGAGATAAATCAAGCACTGGCAGCAATATTGTCGTTTACTTATTTAGTTGCATTCTTTTGGGCACAGGTGGCTATTTTATTTGTGATAATCGATCAAAAGGAGGTGACTTCTTTTCAGGTTGCTGTCCAAAAAGGATGGTCTAAAATATTACCATTCTTTTGGTTATCACTACTAAGCCTGTTTATTATTATTGGTGGTTTTTTTCTTATGATTATCCCCGGAATTATATTTAATGTATGGTTTCTTTTTCCTAGCTTTATTCTTATTATAGAGAATAAAGGAGGAATGGATGCTTTTATGAGGAGTAAACAGTTAGTAACGGGTTATTGGCTAAAGATTTTTGGTAGAACAATATTCCTATTTGCTTTAGTGTTCTTATTTATTTCTCCTATAATCCTCGTTACCATGTTAATCCCATTCATTAATACAGAGATTGTAAGTAACTTAATATCTTCCTTTATTGTAACTCCTATTGTCTTAATATTTTCCTATTTAATTTACAAAGATCTTATTAAAATTAAGCTAGATACCCCAGCGGTAGTTGCAACAACAAAAGATAGGGTAAAATTCTTAACCGTAGGTTTAATCGGCTGGATTATTGGCCTTATAATTATTGTTTCTGTAATAAAGCAGGCAACTTAGGTTATTACTTGGATTCGTAAATAGCAGCTTTTATGTTTTTTTTTGCTGTAGCTGTTTTTATATAATTCAACCATTTTCTACTCGGCTTACTACTTTTCTTGGTAATTATTTCAACGATGTCACCATTCTTAAGCGGGCTATCTAGGGAAACCATTTTCCCATTAACCTTTACTCCTGCAGTATGGTTTCCCACCTCTGAATGGATAGAGTATGCAAAGTCAATTGGACTAGAATCAATTGGTAAGTCAATAACATCTCCTTTGGGAGTAAAAACAAATATTCTTTGTTGAAAGAAATCATCTTTAAGTTCTTCGGTAAGATTTCCTTGTCCCTCTACTATTTTTTGATATTCTACTAATTCTTTTATCCAGGCGGGTACATCATCAAAATTTATCTCTTTGGTTTTTTTATGCTTCTCAAAACCATTTTTAAATGGAAGCAATCTTTTAATCCATAAGAAATTAGATCCTAGTTTATTATTAAGACCGCCCTTATATAAAAGATGTGAAGCAATTCCATACTCAGCTTCTCTGTGCATTTCAGTCGTCTTTATTTGTATTTCTACTACATTGCCATAGCCAGTGAATATGGTTGTATGAAGAGCTTGATAGCCGTTTGGTTTGGGAAAGGCAATATAATCCTTAATTCTACCTGGTAATGGCCTCCAAGTGCCATGTATGACCCCTAGAACTTTATAACAATCCTTAACATCTGGCAGTATTATACATAAAGCGGAGATATCATAAATTTTATCTATATTCCAATCTTTTCTAAGTAATTTATTGTAAAGACTGTAAAGCGTCTTTATCCTGTAATTGACAGTAAATTCAGTAATGCCATTTTTTGCCAACCCCTTTTTTACTGACCTTTGAAACTTGCTTAATTTTTGATCATCTTCTCTACTTTTTTCTCGATAAAGTTCGCTGGTTTTTTTATATTCTTTTGGATAAACAAAAGGGAAAACTCCGTCTTCTAATTCTCTATGCAATTTTCTAATACCCAGTCTGTAGGCAATAGGGACATATATTTCTAATGTTTCTGTCGCTATTCTTGCTCGCTTATAATCGGGGATGTGTTCCAAGGTACTCATATTATGGAGTCTATCAGCTAACTTAATGATAATTACTCTAATATCTTGAGAAACGGCAATAAATAATTTTCTTAAACTTTCATTATGTCTTTTTACACCTCTATACTTTAACTTACCCAGCTTAGTCACTCCTTGGACCAGGAAAAGTATTTCAGCTCCAAACTCTTTTTCAATATCCTCTTCCGTTGCTTTACCATCTTCAATAACATCATGTAATAACCCTGCACATATAGTTACCGGGCTCATTTTAAGATCGGCAAGAATTTTAGCTGTTTCATAAGGATGAAGAAAATACGGCTCTCCAGATAACCTGACCTGTCCTTCATGCATTTTTTTAGAAAAATTAAAAGCTCTTGATATTAAATCAATGTCTTTTTCGAAGAGGGGATTTGTTGAATTAATTATTTCTTTTACGCTTTCCATAAGTCGATTCTATTATAAATAAATGCCATTAACAAGAGTTAGTGTCTTAACAAAATATTAATGCGCTTTGTAATTAATATATTTTCCAATGAAGGCTACGCAAATTTTCTTAAACCCAGACATGTTAAACATATTATTGGACTACTTCTTTTTTTATGATATAAATCAGTATTAATTATAGTGATTAATTAGAGCTTTACCATTTAGGACGTAGTATTTCATGTTATTGCTATATTTATGATTCTATATTTTGGCAGTCTTCCAAGATAGAAAAAAACTTGCTAATATTTTAATACTAATTAAAAAATATGAAGGTATATTTTGCCAGACACGGAGAAACTGGGTTCAATACAAAGAAACTATTCCAAAACAAAGATATTTCTCTTACAGAAAAAGGGGAGTCGCAAGCTAATCTTTTGGCGGATAGGTTTTTAAAGATTCCAATAGATGTAATTCTGTGCAGTACATGCAAAAGGGCAGAACAAACTGCTGAAATTATAAATAAAAAGTTAGACAAGGAGATAGTTTACAGTGATTATCTAGCAGAAAAAAAGTGGCCGGATGAAATAATAGGAAAAGAATTTAGAGGTCCCGAGTATTTGAAATTTAAAGAATTCTTTATAAAGAATTTAAATGATCCGGACTGTCATTATTCAAACGAAGAAAACTTTTTTGATTTTCGTGAAAGAGTTTTTTTGTTTTTCGATTTCTTAGATAAAAGGAGAGAAGAAGATATTTTAGTTGTTTCCCACGGAGGAACAATCAAGATGATAATTTGTTTAATGATGCTTGGAAAAGATTTTGGACCAGATATTTATTTCAAAGTCATTGAGTTCTTTAGGATATATAATACGGGAATTACTCTTTGCGAGAAGAATGAGGAAAACAAATGGCACCTAATGACATGGAACGACCATGCTCACTTGGGCTAGGGGGGAAACCAAGCCTTATTTTCATTGATTGGAAAGTTAGAAAGTGTTAAAAATGTTTAGATATTACCTTTATTGAGACTCTTTTTTTATTGATTCCTTTCCATTTTTTCTTTTATCTCACCAACCAGTTCACCTTCGGTCATTTGTCTGGTATCTTCTTTACCTCTTTCACGAACAGATAGATTGCCTGATTCCATTTCTCGATTACCGATTACTAGGATATAGGGAATTTTCTCTTGAGAGGCTTTCCTTACTTTGTTTCCAACAGTTTCGTTGCCATCATCAACTTCTACCCTTAAATCCTCATTTAATAGCCTGGAGGCCATTTTGCGGGCAAAGTCAGTATGAGTATCGGCAAGGGAAATTACCTTTATTTGAACCGGTGCTAACCAAACAGGAAAAGCTCCTGCATAATGCTCTATTAATATAGTACAAAATCTTTCAAGCGATCCAAATATTGTTCGATGTAACATAATAGGAGTATGCTCATTACCATCAGGGCCAATATATTTCATACCGAATTTAGAAGGAAGATTCATATCAAGCTGGATAGTAGGGCATTGCCATTCACGACCAATTGCATCAAATATCTTTATATCCAAAGCTGGTCCATAAAATTTAGCACCTCCTTCTTCTAACTTGTAATCAATATCCTTTTCTTGAAGTATCTCTTTAATAGTACTTTCGGCAATATCCCAAACATCAGAATCTCCAACATACATCTTTTTGTTGTTCGGGTCTCTAACTGCAAGATAGTATTTAAACTTATCAAAACCGAAGCGACTAAATACATCTATAGTTAATTCAACTGCTTTCCTATACTCTTCCTTGAATTGATCTTTGGTACAAATTATATGAGCGTCATCTTGAGTAAATCCTCTTGGCCTGGCAAGCCCATGTAGTTCACCTGACTTCTCATACCGATAGCAAGTTCCAAGCTCATTCCATTTCAATGGGAGATCTCGATAACTTCTAATCTTTGTCTTATATATCTCAACATGAAAAGGACAACTCATCGGTTTAATGTAATACTTTTCATCAGTTTCTTTGTCTGAAAATGGGGGAAACATAGAATCAGTAAAAAAGTCTAAGTGACCACTTTCTTTCCAAAGAAGATCTTTCCCTATATGTGGAGTGTAGATATAATGATAGCCGTTTTGTCTATGAACTTTTCTCCACCAAGTTTCAAGTATTTCCCTAACTTTAGATAATTTGGGATGCCAAAGAATTAATCCTTGCCCAACCTTATCACTTATACTAAAAAGGTCTAATTCTTTTGAAAGTTTTCTGTGATCTCTTAACTCTGCTTGATGTATCATTTCAAGATGATTGTCAAGGTCTTCTTTACTATCAAAGGCAAGAGCATAGATTCTGGTAAGCATCTTGTTTTTTTCATCTCCTCTCCAGTAAGCTCCCGCAACTTTATTTATCTTAAAAGCGTTAATATTTATATCCTTAGTTGATGATATATGCGGTCCACGGCATAGATCTTCAAAATCACCGGAAGTATAATATGATGCCTTTAGTTCCCCCTCTTTTTTGAGATCTTCAAGTAGCTCTACCTTATAATCTTGTCTGGCCTCTTTTTCTTTTCGGATTGCCTCAATAATATCTATTTCTCTTTTTTCAAATTTTAGATCTTTCTTGATTAACTCTTTCATTTTCTCTTCAATTTTTGAAAGATCTGCTTCGCTAAAAGGTGATTCTCCAAAATCAAAATCATAATAAAAGCCGTTATCTATTGAGGGACCAATAGCTAACTTTACATCGGGCCAAATATCTTTTACTGCTGCCGCCATAATATGTGACAGCGAATGTCTTAAAGTATGTAAATCATTTTTCATATTTTAATATTTAATGTAATAAAAAAATCCGTCTCAACACAGCAATTGTTTGCTGTATCGGGACGGATTCTCTTATCCGCGGTTCCACCCGAATTCCCTCAAATTAAGGGCTCTTCATTTAAAATCTTGTTCGCTTAGTCTTGTTTTATCAAGATTCCGCCTTAACGGTAATATGGTTGGTAGCCATATCAATCACTTCAAAGATTATTATCAGTTTAGGAAAATAGAAACTAAGTGTCAATAGAAAAGGGTTTACATAATTAACATTCGTGCTCAATTTGCAAAAAATATATCCTTGTCAATGCTTTTAAGTATAACGCACCATCTCTTATATATTTTAGAAATAAAAGTAGAAACTTATTCAAGTACAAGAAAAGACAAAATTGACGTTGCCGGATTCAATAAAGTCTAGCATACTCAATTTTAAAAAATTAAGATATAATCTACTTAAGGTAATGTGTATACTCATATTACCTTTTACA